>JABFYB010000451.1 GCA_013361475.1 Hamadaea sp. | reverse complement strand
GAGGAGGCCGGGGCAGCCGATCGGGCCGCCGAAGCCGCCGCGGCTCGGGCCGCCGCCCGCCCGTCGCCGTCACTCACCGAAGCGGACCCCGTGGAAGCCGCCGCCGAACCCGCCGATCCGACGCTCGGTACGCCCTGCTCCAGGCGTTCGATGCGGGACAGCAGCCCGACCTCGGAGGCGTCCACCGTGGGCAGAAGCATCCGGGCGGTGATCAGTTCCAGCAGCAGCCGAGTCGAGGTCGTGCCCCGCATCTCGACGAGTCCGTTGTGGGCGATCTCGGCCCACCGGGACAACGTCGCCGGGCCGAGCCGCTGCGCCTGAGCCTGCATCCGATCCAGCTGGTCGGCCGGGGCGTCGATCAGGCCCTTGGCCGCCGCGTCCGGGATCTGCCGCAGCAGGATCAGGTCGCGCAGCCGTTCCAGCAGGTCGGCGGTGAACCGCCGCGGATCGTGGCCGGCCTCGGCGACCCGGTCGATCGCGCCGAACGCGGCCGCCGCATCGCCCGCTGCCAGCGCGTCGCAGACGTCGTCGATGAGCGTGGCGTCGGTGACGCCGAGCAGCGCGACCGCGCGCGCGTATGTGACGCCTTCGGGCCCCGCGCCCGCGATGAGCTGGTCGAGCACCGACAGCGAATCCCGGGCCGAGCCGCCACCGGCCCGGACCACCAGCGGCAGCACCAACGGATCAACGGTGACGCCTTCCAGGTCACACAGCTTCTCCAGGTACGGACGCAGGACGCCGGGCGGCATCAGCCGGAACGGGTAATGGTGCGTCCGCGACTTGATCGTGCCGAGCACCTTTTCCGGCTCGGTCGTCGCGAACACGAACTTCACGTATTCCGGTGGCTCCTCCACGAGCTTGAGCAGCGCGTTGAAGCCCGCCGACGAGACCATGTGCGCCTCGTCGATGATGTAGATCTTGAAGCGGCTGACGGCCGGTGCGAAGAAGGCCCGCTCCCGCAGCTCCCGGGCGTCATCGACGCCTCCGTGGGACGCGGCGTCGATCTCGATGACGTCGATCGAACCGGGGCCGTCGGGCGCCAGCGCCCGGCAGGACTCGCACTCGCCACAAGGCTCGGGGGTGGGGCCCTTCTCACAGTTGAGCGACCGGGCCAGGATGCGAGCGCTGGAGGTCTTGCCACAGCCGCGCGGCCCCGAGAAGAGGTACGCGTGATTCAGCCGCCCGGAGCTGAGCGCCTGGATGAGCGGCTCCGTCACGTGCTCCTGCCCGATCACCTCGGCGAAGGTGCGCGGACGGTACTTGCGATAGAGCGCCAACGCCACGGACGACCACCTCCCGATTGCCGACTCATAGCCTCTCACGACCGGCCGACATCGCCGAGGGGCGTCACGCCCGTCTTGCGGCGGTTCCCCGTTGATCATGGAGTTCCGGTCCCGACACCCCGGCGAGACAACAGTTGACTCCATGATCAACGGGGTGGGGTGAGGGCTGGCGCGGCGAGGCCGGAGCCGAGCGGGCGCCTGAGCGAGTCGCGGACGGCGCCTACCATGACCGGCATGGGACTTGTCGATCGGCTGTACACCAGTTCGTGGCTCTTGCGTGCCCAAGTGATCGGCGTCGCCTTGTTGGGATCGGCGGTCCTGCTGCCCTTCGTCGGCGTGCCGTTGATCGTCGGGGCGGTCGCGACGCTGTTGCTGGTCGGGCCGGCCGGGCTGGCCAAGCTGCTCCGGCGGCGCTGACAGCGGGCGGCGGAAACGGCGAGAGCCCGGGAAGGGTACGGGCGGAAAGCCGCCTGATGGCACATCTGCGACCAGAACTGAGACCAGACGCAGACGCGGGACCAGCTTGGATAGGGCTGGTCCCGCGTTTGTACTGCTCAACCGAGCGGAGGATACGAGATTCGAACTCGTGAGGGTTTTATCCCAACACGCTTTCCAAGCGTGCGCCCTAGGCCTCTAGGCGAATCCTCCGTGGAGAAGGATACATAAGGCCCGGCGTTCGTCCCACCCGGGATACCGGGTACAGTGGTCACGCCCCTCGCGTGGCGTTACCTCGTGAACCTCCCCAGGGCCGGAAGGCAGCAAGGATAAGCGAGCTCTAGCGGGTACGCGGGGGGCCCTTTTTATGCCCCGGTCCGCGGGACCACCGACCGTCGCTCCCGTCGGGCACCGGTCGGGCCGTCAGACGGCCCTCCCTGCCGGCTCCGCGAGCCGGAGATCACGGCCGCGGGCGACTGCGCTCACCCCATAAGAAAACGGCCCGCGCAGAGCGCGGACCGTTTATCAAACGCGGTGGCGGCGGGATTTGAACCCGCGGAGGGCTTGCACCCTCACACGCTTTCGAGGCGTGCTCCTTAGGCCACTCGGACACACCACCGCGCGCTACCTTACACGACCCCAGGGCACCCGGTCACATGGGTAACCGCCGCCCGGCGAACCGGTCAACGTGCGAAGATCGGGACCATGAGCACGCACATCGGAGCAAAGCCCGGCGAGATCGCCGAGCGGGTTCTCATGCCGGGTGACCCGCTGCGCGCGAAGTGGATCGCGGAGACGTTCCTCGAGGACGCGAAGTGCTACTCGACGGTCCGCAACATGTTCGGGTTCACCGGGAAGTACCGGGGCGTCGACGTCTCGATCCAGGGCTCCGGCATGGGCATGCCGTCGGCGTCGATCTACGCGCACGAGCTGATCAACGAGTACGGCGTGAAAACGCTGATCCGAGTCGGCTCCTGTGGCGCGCTCTCGGAGTCGCTCAACCTGCGCGATGTGATCGCGGCGAACGGGTCGGCGACCGACTCGAACATGAACCGGGTGCGGTTCGACGGTCTGGTCGATTACGCGCCGGTGGCCGACTTCGGGTTGCTCCGCAAGGCGGTCGAGGTGGCCGAGTCGCGGGGCATCGAGATGCATGTCGGCCCGGTGCTGGCGGCCGACGCGTTCTACACCGACCGGCCCGACCTCTACGACAAGCTCGCGGATTACGGCGTGCTCGCGGTGGAGATGGAGTCGGCCGCGCTCTACACCATCGCGGCTCGCTTCCGGGCTCGGGCGCTGACCCTCCTCACCGTCAGCGACCACATCAAGCGGGGTGAGGCCACCACGTCCCAGGAGCGCGAGCAGACGTTCTCCCAGATGGTCGAGGTGGCCCTCGACACCGCTATCGCCTGACCAGCGGCTCCACCAGGGCCAGCCCGTCCTCGGTCCACGGCACCGGTACGCCGGTCGCGAAGTCCATCTTGACCATGACTCGGCGGCCTTCGGCGTACACGGTGGTGTGGTCCGGGGACAGGAAGCGGAACCCGTAGACGGCGCTGCTGCGGCCGAGCTTGTCGATCCAGAAGTGCACGTCGATCGGGCCGGTGCCACGGATCGGCACGTTGTAGGTGATCGCGAACTCGCGTACGCCGACGACCATGTCTTCGCTACTCGGGCGTCCGTTGGCGAAGGAGTAGCCGTGGTCGCTGAACCAGTTCGACACCGCTCGCTCCAGCAGGAGGGCGTACCGGGAGTTGTGCACGACGGCGGACGGGTCGAGGTCGTCGAAGTGGACCACGACCTGGCGGATCACGCCGGCGTACTGCAGGGTCTCGGTCATCGTTCCTCCGGAAGCAGGGTCGGATCGGTGGTCAGCGCGCGGAGCCGGGTGAGGACCGCCGTACGCGCGTGAGCAGTGCTCACGGAGAGCAGCCGGGTATGCAGCATCGC
>JABFYB010000250.1 GCA_013361475.1 Hamadaea sp. | reverse complement strand
AACAACAGCGCGTACGAGACGAACACGATCTCCCTCTCGGCGGATGTGATCGGGCCGAAGCCCGAGGGCAAAGTGATCAACCCCTTCTTCCTGGAGTGACGCATGCGGGCGTACGAGGCATTGGCGGACCTGATCCTCCCCACCTCGTGCGCCGGGTGCGGTGCCGGCGGAGTCGCGCTGCGTAGTGGGGTCTGCGGCGACTGCGTCGCGACCGTAGCCGCGATGCGACCGCACGAGACCCGGCCCACGCCCGCGCCGCCCGGTTTGCCGCTGTGCGTCACCCTCGGCCCGTACGCCGACCCGCTGAGCTCGATGATCGTCAACTACAAGGACCGGGGCCGGCATCGGCTGGCCAAGCCGCTCGGTGCGCTGCTCGGGGCGGTGGTGGCCGAGGTCGCGGCCGGCCGGCCGGTGCTGCTCGTCCCAGTGCCCGACACGCCGGGCGCGGCCCGGGAACGACACGGCGATCACATGGCCCGGCTGACCCGGGTGGCCGCCCGGCGACTGCGCGCTGCGGGGACGGTCGCCCTGGTCGCGTACCCCTTGAAAGCCATGCCCCGCGCGGACTCGGCGCATCTGTCCGCCGCGGACCGGGCGAGGACCGCGCAGAGCGCGTTCGCGGTACGCGAAGCGCGAGTGAAAAGTTTGCGCGCGGCCGCCCGCGGCCGGTTGATCTTTTTGGTGGACGACGTGCTCACGACGGGATCGACGCTCGCCGTCGTCTCCGAGCGGCTGGCGGAGGTGGATGTCGAGGTCGCGGCGGGGGTGACATTGGCGGCTACCGAACTACGGCGAGAATCGGCCGAATCATGGAGTATGGGAGGTGCCGACCCCAACGGGCGAATCCGAGTAAAACGGTCTTGAGACAAGGGATGACGAGAAGGCGACGAACAGCTAGCGTCAGAGGCCAGAGCAGTTCCACCCGAGAGGGTGAGGGACCAGCGGGAGGGGTTTAGAGCACATCGCCCCGAGCGCGACGCCGGGGCGCCACCACAGGTAGACCGTGGGAGGTCAGGCGTGGACATCGTCGTCAAGGGACGCAACGTCGAGGTGCCCGATCACTACCGGGTGCATGTCGCCGACAAGCTGAGCAAGGTCGAGCGATATGACCAGAAGATCCAGCGAATCGATGTCGAACTATTCCACGAGCGCAATCCGCGGCAGGCGGAGCGCTGCCAGCATGTCGAGATCACTTGTGTGAGCCGGGGGCCGGTCGTGCGGGCCGAGGCGATCTCGGGGGACTTCTACAGCGCGCTGGACCTCGCGAGCACCAAGCTGGAGCAGCGCCTGCGCCGGGCGGCCGACCGCCGCCGCGTGCATCGCGGGCGCCGGGCGCCGGTCTCGGTCGCCGCCGCGACCGCCGGGCTCGGTTTCGTCGAGCCGCCGCCGCTGGAGTCCGCCGTCCTCGACGGCGCCGCCGAGCAGCAGGACGACGAGCCGTGGCACATCGTGCGTGAGAAGGAGTTCTCGTCCGAGCCGATGACGATCGACGACGCCCTCTACCAGATGGAGCTGATCGGGCACGACTTCTTCCTGTTCCACGACAAGGAATCGGGTCGGCCGAGCGTCGTCTACCGGCGTAAGGCCTACGACTACGGCGTGATCACGCTCGCGCCCTAGCTCCACCTCTCCGCCGCTCGCACCCCCACCACGTTGATCATGGAGCTAACTGTGGTGTCGCCGGTGTGCCGCGACGGGAACTCCATGATCAACGCGGTGGGGCGGCCGGTCACGGCAGACGAACCCACTGGATGTCGTCGAGCCGGGTGCCGTCCGGTCCGGGCAGGCGGTGACGCATGAGCGCCTCGCGCTCGAAGCCGGCCCGCTCCAGCACCTTCTGCGAAGCGACGTTCCGCGGATCCGTCCCCGCGATGACCCGGGCCACGCCGGCCTGCTCGAACGCCCAGCGGGCGACCAGGTCGGCGGCCCGCGTCGCGAAGCCGCGACCCCGGAACTCCCGGCGCAGGCTGTAGCCGATCATGCCCTCCTGCAGCCCGCGCATGAAGTAGTAGAAGCCGATGTCCCCGGCGAACTCGCCGGTCGCGGCGTCCAGGATGGTCATGTCGGCGCGGTCCCCGGCCAGCCACAGCGAACCCACCCGGGCCGCCTTGGCCGTCAAATTCGCCAGCGTGAGCTCGGTGTCGCCGAAGTTCGTCTCGGCCACCTCGGGCAGGCTGAAGAGCGCCATCAGGTCGTCCGCGTCCTGCGTAAGCTGCGGCCGCAGGGTCACGACTCCGTCGGTGAGCTGCCCGCCCGGCAACGGCGGCAGGCCCGGCGGGACCGGATCGCCGCTGTCGGACGCGAGGCGTACGAAGGTGACCAGGTCGTGCCGTCCGCCGTCGCGGGCCGGGGCGGCCGACCGGCGTACGCCTTCCCGCCGGAAGCCCGCCGCCAGCGCCACCTTCTGGGAACCGACGTTCTCCCATTCGGTGCAGAGTTCGATCCGGGCCAGCCCGGCCTCGAACGCGCCGGCTGCCAGCGCGCGTACGGCGGCGGTGGCGACACCTTTGCCGCGAGCCCAGGGAGCCACCCAGTAGCCGGTCTCGGCCTGTGCCCGGTCGGCCTGCGCCCGCTGGAGGCTCACCGCGCCGAGGAGATCACCCGTACGCCGATCGGTGGCGACGAAGCGTACGCCGCCCGCCGCGGCCAGCTGGGCGTTGCTCTCCGGGCTCGCCCAGTCCTCGGCGAACTCGGCGGTCATGGGCATCGGCACGTTGGGCAGGAAGCGTACGGCTTCGGGGTCGTCGAGCGCCCGGGCGACGTCGGGGGCGTCGGCCGCCCGGGGACGGCGCAGCACAAGATCGCCGGCTTCGAGGACCTCCGGATAGACGAACGTCACGCGAGCACCTCCACCGTCGTGCCGTCGGCCAGGTCGGCCGGGAGGAGCGAGGCGATCCACTCGTCGACCCGGCGCCCGTCCTTGCTCCCGTACGCCCGCAGCGTCCCCTCGAAGGTGAAGCCGGCCTTCTCGGCGACCCGGCGGCTCGCGACGTTGCCGACGTGGGCCTTCCACTCGACCCGTTCGAGTCCCAGGTGCAGCAGCCCGTACGCGGCCGCCGTCCGGAGCGCTGCGGTCATGTACCCCTTGCCCCGGGCGGCCGGTCCGGTGAGGAAGCCGACGTCGGCGATCTGCGGGTCGGCCAGCACGCGGAGGTCGATCTGCCCGGCGTACGCCCCGTCGGCGTCCGCGATCACCCAGGCGGCGCCCTTCGCTCCGGCCCACCAGCCGGGGGCGTAACCGGTGACGAAGCCGATCGCGCGGTCGCGGTCATAGCCGGGGGTCAGCGTGGTCCACCGCTGGCTCTCGGGGTCGGTGCAGGCGGTGAGAATGGCGTCCACGTCGCGCATCTCGGCCGCCCGTAACATGATCTTCTCGCCGCGGTCGGTGATCGCGCCGAGCACCGGTTGCGGCTGGTCGTAGGGGCTGCTCATGGGTCGAGTCTGCCAGCTCGGGCAAGCCGATAAGTGTGTGCCCAGACGCGAGGTTTATGCCGCTTTAGGGGCACCCGGCCGGGCGGGGGTGGGTGAACGGCGAAACTCCGCCTAGGATGGGTCGGCAGACCATCTAGGGGAGCGCTGACCCGTGTCGATTTTTGAGAAGATCCTCCGCGCCGGCGAGGGTCGCATGGTGCGCCGCCTTCAGGCGATCGCGACCGCCGTCAACTCGATCGAGGAGAATTACACCGACCTCACCGACGACGAGCTGCGCGAGCTGACGGTCCAGTACCGGGAGCGACTGGCCGACGGGGAGACCCTCGACGACCTGCTGCCCGAGGCGTTCGCCACGGTTCGCGAGGCCGCCCGCCGGGTGCTGCACAAGCGGCACTACGACGTGCAGATCATGGGTGGGGCCGCCCTGCACTTCGGCAACATCGCCGAGATGAAGACCGGTGAGGGCAAGACGCAGACCGCGCTGCTCCCGGCATACCTGAACGCCCTGTCCGGCAAGGGCGTGCACATCATCACCGTGAACGACTACCTCGCCCAGCGGGACGCCGAGTGGATGGGGCGGGTGCACCGCTTCCTCGGCCTGACCGTCGGCGTGATCCTGCCGAACCGGCCGGCCGCCGAGCACCGCGCGGCGTACGAGTGCGACATCACCTACGGCACGAACAACGAGTTCGGCTTCGACTACCTGCGCGACAACATGGCCTGGTCGCAGGACGAACTGGTGCAGCGCGGCCACAACTTCGCGATCGTGGACGAGGTCGACTCGATCCTGATCGACGAGGCGCGGACGCCGCTGATCATCTCCGGCCCGGCCGAGCAGTCGGCCCGGTGGTACCAGGAGTTCTCCAAGGTCGTCGCCCGGCTGGAGCGCGGCGTCGACGGCGAGGGCGACTACGAGGTCGACGAGTCCAAGCGCACCGTCGCGATCACCGAGCGCGGCATCGGCCGCGTCGAGGACCGCCTCGGCATCGACAACCTCTACGAGTCGGTGAACACCCCGCTGGTCGGTTACCTCAACAACGCGATCAAGGCCAAGGAGCTCTACAAGCGCGACAAGGACTACATCGTCAACGACGGCGAGGTCCTGATCGTCGACGAGTTCACCGGTCGCATCCTGCACGGGCGCCGCTACAACGAGGGCATGCACCAGGCGATCGAGGCGAAGGAAAACGTCGAGATCAAGCAGGAGAACCAGACCCTCGCGACGATCACCCTGCAGAACTACTTCCGCCTCTACGAGAAGCTCTCCGGCATGACCGGTACGGCGCAGACCGAGGCGGCCGAGTTCAACAAGGTCTACAACGTCGGCGTGGTCTCCATCCCGACCCACCGCCCGATGATCCGCAAGGACCAGCCCGACGTCATCTACAAGTCGGAGAAGGCGAAGT
The DNA here is from genome assembly GCA_013361475.1 of Hamadaea sp. Lineage (GTDB taxonomy): Bacteria > Actinomycetota > Actinomycetes > Mycobacteriales > Micromonosporaceae > Hamadaea. The sequence continues at coordinate 10,442 of JABFYB010000250.1, read as the reverse complement.
TCGAGGCGGTCGTCGAGGACATCGCCGAGCGGCACGACAAGGGCCAGCCGGTCCTGGTGGGCACGGTCTCGGTCGAGAACTCCGAGATCCTCTCCCAGATGCTGCGCCGGCGGGGTGTGCCGCACTCGGTCCTGAACGCGAAGTACCACGCGAAGGAAGCCGAGATCGTCGCCCAGGCCGGTCGCCGGGGCGCGGTCACCGTCGCCACCAACATGGCCGGTCGAGGCACCGACGTCCTGCTCGGCGGCAACCCCGAGTTCCTCGCCGCGGCCGAGCTGCGCCAGCGCGGCCTGACCGAGGAGGAGCACGGGGACGAGTACCTCAAGGCCCTGGAGGAGATCCTCCCGGTCTGGGAGGAGACCTGTGCCGCAGAGGCCGAGGAGGTCGCCGCCGCCGGTGGTCTCTACGTCCTCGGCACCGAGCGGCACGAGTCCCGCCGCATCGACAACCAGCTCCGTGGCCGGTCCGGTCGTCAGGGCGACCCGGGCGAGTCCCGGTTCTACCTGTCGCTCCAGGACGAGCTGATGCGCCGGTTCCGGTCGGGTGCGGTCGAGGCGGTCATGGATCGGCTGGGTCTGCCCGACGACGTGCCGATCGAGTCCAAGATGGTCAGCCGTCAGATCAAGGGCGCGCAGACCCAGATCGAGGCGCAGAACGCCGAGATCCGCAAGAACGTCCTCAAGTACGACGAGGTCATGAACAAGCAGCGCCAGGTGGTCTACGCCGAGCGCAAGCGCGTCCTCGACGGCGAGGACCTGAACGACCAGGTCCGCAACATGCTCGACGACGTCGTGACCGGCTACGTCCAGGGCGCCACCGCCGAGGGCTACGCCGACGACTGGGACCTCGACCAGCTCTGGTCCAGCCTCAAGCAGCTGTACCCGGTCGGGATCACCGTCGACGAGCTGGTGGAGGAGTCGGGCGGCGAGAAGTCCAACCTCGACCCCGACTTCATGCTCGAGCAGCTCAAGGCGGACGTCCACGAGGCGTACGACAAGCGCGAGGAGCAGCTCGGCACCGAGGCGCTGCGGGAGCTGGAGCGCCAGGTCCTGCTGGCCGTCATCGACCGGAAGTGGCGCGAGCACCTCTACGAGATGGACTACCTCCAGGAAGGTGTCGGTCTGCGGGCGTACGCCCAGCGCGACCCGCTGGTGGAGTACCAGCGCGAGGGCTTCGACATGTTCGCCCAGATGATGGAGGGCATCAAGGAGGAGGCGGTCGGCTTCCTCTTCAACCTCGAGGTCCAGGTGCAGGAGGAGGAGCCGGCGCCGGTCGAGGCCGCGCAGCCCGGTCTCGCGGTGCCGCACTTCGAGTCGAACGTGGAGATCAAGGCCAAGGGCCTCGGTGGCAGCTCGCAGCCCCGGAACCTCAGCTACACCTCCCCGTCCGAAGGCGGTGGGACCAAGGTGGAGCAGGCGCCGGCGCTCGGCCTCGGGACGGCCGCGGCCCAGGGACGCAAGCCGTCGCCGCGAGGTGGCGCGCGGGCTCAGGCCGTCTCAGGTGACTCCGTGGTCGCCACGTCGCGCAACGCGCCGTGCCCGTGCGGCAGCGGCAAGAAGTACAAGCGCTGCCACGGCGCGGCTTCCTGATCGAACGCCGAACGGCCCCGCTCCACTTCGGAGCGGGGCCGTTTCGCGTCACTGGTCCAGGACGTCGGCCAATTCGCTGGGGGCGTACCAGAGCAGCTCGTGATCCTCGGCGCTGTCCACAGTGAACTGCGCGTCCGGATCGCCGGCGGCCGCCTGATCGACGACCTCGGCGGCCGCCGCGACGGCGGACTCGGCGTCGGCGTCGTCCACGTGGATCGCGGCCACGTCGGTCAGCCGCACCGCCGCCGAGACCTGGACCGCGCTGGAGCCGAGCTCGCCGTCCTGCTGCCGGACCGCGCCGGCGGCCACGTCGGCCGAGACCACCACCCGGCGGCGGGCCGCCGCGGCGTCCGCGTGCAGCAGCCGGAGGGCGTCCTGGGCCGCGCGGGTGAACGCGACGTACTCCAGCTCCTCCTCATCGCCTTCCACGTACCACTCGCGCAGCGCCGGTGTGACCGCGTGCGCCGCCACCGGCGCCACCTCGCCGGCCGTGCGCGCCTCGGCGAGCATCGGCAGCGTCGCCGCCAGGTAGACCCGGACCTTGCCCTCGGCCACCCTGCCTCCTCCACGTCGTCTGTTGCACCCCGCTCTTCATACACCTCGCCGCCGCGCGTCGCGGGCACGACCGGCTTGCATCCTTACCGTCGCATGGCAAACTTAGGCAAACGCAGGCTGGTGAGGTCTTCCGGATGGAACAACGCCGTTTCCTCGAACTGAACGACGTGGCCGAGGAGCTGAACATCTCCTTCGCCCAGGTCTACGCGCTCGTGCGGCGAGGGGACCTGCCCGCGATCAAGATCGGTGGGCGCGGTCAGTGGCGCGTGGAGCGCGCCAAGCTCGAAGACTTCATCTCCAGGATGTACGCGGAGACCGCCGATTTCATCCGCGACAATCCATTTGTGGGCGGCGATCTACCGGAGCTTGACAAACCACGCTAGTCTGTCTACACCACACCGTGGTAAAGGCAAACCGAGGCAAACTGAGGGAACTCGCGAAGTGAGGGACTCGGTCGCCGACTCAAGCGAAACGGAGGGTCTGCGATGACTTCCGTGCACCGGCTGCTCCCGGCACCGGCCCACGAGCCACCCTGCGCGGACGAGATCGCACCCGCGACGGTCACCGTCGCCGCGCCCGAGGAGGCGCTGCCCCTGGCCGCGCTCGTCGGCGCCTCTGGAGTCTGCCAGACCGCCGCCCGTCGTTTCCTGATGCTCTGCCTCGAGGTGTGCCAGGGCTTCCGGCCCAGCGCCCAGCTGGCCCGGATCTGCCGTCCGGCCGAGGCCGTGCAGATCACCGAGGAGATCTCCCGCCTGGCCAAGCGCGTCGGCGAGTTGCGCCCGCGTAACGCCGCCCGGGGTGCCGCCGTGAAGCCCCGCCGCCTGCGCGTCTGCGAGCCGCGTCCGGGCATCGGCGAGGCCGCGGTGGTGCTCAACGCGCACGGCACGGTGATCGCCTTCGCCTTCCGCATCGAGCGGCAGGACGACGGGGCCTGGTTGGCGACCGCCGCCGTCCTCCTCTGATCCGCTCCGCCCGATTCGCAGGCCTCAGGCGGCCGGCTTCTTGATGGTCCGGCCGTAGAGGATCAGCGCCGCCAGCGCACCGATGAAGAAGACCACCAGCGCCTGGTTCGTGCGGTTGCCGTTGCCCCAGCCGAAGAGGACCTTGTCGTAGTCGCTGAACGCGGTCGTCAGGTCGATCAGGCGGGCCGCGCCGACGCGCGTGAAGATCTCCGCCAGGCCGATGATCAGCCCCGGCAGCGCTCCGGCGAAGGCGTACGCCGCGAAGACGAGCCGGTTGTCCTTGACCCGGATCGGGCCGCCTCGGCGCAGCAGGGTGAAGGCCACGATCCCGGCGACGAGGCCCTGGACGAGCGCTTCCGTCATGCCGATGTAGCCCGAGGCGCTGTAGCGGGCGGCGACCGTGCCGTCGTCGCCGAACAGCTTGAGCAGCGGCTCGGAGAAGTGGCCGACGAGGTAACCCAGGACGATGACGGGCAACGTCGCGGTCAGCCCGGCTTGCAGCATCCGAGCCGGCCGGAGGGTGCCGATGCCCCCGCCCAGGAGAGCCGCGACGCCGATCGCGGCGGCCACCGCCGTCTCCAGCCCGCGCTGCAGCCCGTAGCCGAGGAGAACTGTGCCGAACGCGAGGGCGCCGACGACCAGGCCGGTCCCGAAGCCCGCGAGGATCCGCGTACGCGTGCGGGCGATCCCGAGGGTCACCGCGAAGCCGGCGGCGATCCCGGCGAACAGCGCCGCCTGCACGAGGGCCGGGAGCGAGAGGGCTGCCGTGCTCAGGGCGACGTCGCCGGAGCTGCCGTGCAGCGTCCCGCGCGCGACCGCGAGGGTGACCGCGAGCCAGACCAGGCCGACGGCGGCGATCGCCGTGGGTACGCCGGTCTTGATCGCGGGGGTGTCCTGCGCGCTCGAAGCGGGGGCACGGTCGGCGATGCCGGTCTTGGTCATGGAATCTCCTTGATGAGGGGCGGCCCAAGCGTATCGACCCGGGCTGGGAGAGACGGATGGCGGTTGTCACACGGGGATCCGGGACCCGATGTCAGGAACGAACGGGCATGCAAGGATGTATGCGAGACCTTGCCACCGCAGCCAACGTCTGGGAGCACACCATGGATGCCCTGTTCGTCACGCCGGAACCCCGGAACGAACCGGTACGCGACTACGCCCCCGGCAGCCCCGAACGGGCCGCCCTCGAAGGCCGGCTGGCCGAACTGGCCGCCGACCGCGTAGACCTGACGATGACCGTCGACGGGCAGCAGCGTATGGCGGGCGGCGAGGCCATCGAGGTCGTCCAGCCGCACAAGCATGCGCACGTGCTGGGAGTCACCCACAATGCGACTAACGCCGACGCGGTGGCGGCGGTGACGGCGGCGAAGAAGGCCGCCCCCATGTGGCGGGAACTTCCCTTCGAGGACCGCGCCGGGATCTTCCTGAAGGCGGCGGAGCTGCTGGCCGGACCCTGGCGCAGCACGCTGAACGCGGCGACGATGCTCGGCCAGTCGAAGACGGCCTACCAGGCCGAGATCGACTCGGCCTGCGAGCTGATCGACTTCCTGCGGTTCAACGTCCACTTCGGGCACAAGCTCCTCGGTGAGCAGCCGAACTCGTCGGCCGGAATCTGGAACCGCTTCGACCACCGCCCGCTCGAGGGCTTCGTCTACGCCGTGACGCCGTTCAACTTCACCGCGATCGCGGGCAACCTGCCGATGTCGCCGGCGCTGATGGGCAACACGGTGGTCTGGAAGCCCGCCCACACCCAGCAGTTCGCCGCCCACTACATCATGCGCCTGTTCGAGGCGGCCGGCCTGCCGCCCGGCGTGATCAACATGGTGACCGGCGACGGGATCGCCGTCTCCGACGTGACGCTCAGCGACCCGGATCTGGCCGGCATCCACTTCACCGGCTCGACCCGGGTGTTCCAGCACCTGTGGCGGACGGTCGGCGAGAACATCGAGAAGTACCGGTCCTACCCGCGGATCGTCGGCGAGACCGGCGGCAAGGACTTCGTCGTGGCGCACCCGAGCGCCGACCCGAAGGCGCTGGTCACCGCCCTCGTCCGGGGCGCCTTCGAATACCAGGGGCAGAAGTGCTCGGCGGCGTCGCGGGCCTACGTGCCGCGGTCGCTGTGGGAGGCGGGCGTACGCGACGAAGTGGCCGCCACCGCCGACGCGTTGACCTATGGCGACGTCACCGACCTGAGCAACTTCGGCGGCGCCGTGATCGACGCGCGGGCCTTCGCCAAGCACAAGAACGTGCTGGAGCTGGTGGGCAAGGACGACGCGTGCACCGTCATCGCCGGTGGCACCTGCGACGACAGCGTCGGCTACTTCGTGCGGCCGACTGTCGTGGAGTGCAGCGACCCGGCGCACGAGATCTTCACGACCGAGTACTTCGGCCCGATCTTGGCGGTCTACGTCTACGACGACGCCGACTTCGAGGCGACCGTACGCCAGGCCGAGAACGTCGCGCCCTACGCGCTCACGGGTTCGATCTTCGCGACCGACCGCCGGGTGATCGAGTGGGCCTCGAAGGAGCTGCGGTTCGCCGCAGGCAATTTCTACATCAATGACAAGCCGACCGGCGCGGTCGTCGGGCAGCAGCCGTTCGGCGGCGCCCGGGCGTCGGGCACCAACGACAAGGCGGGGTCGTGGCAGAACCTCGTGCGGTGGATGTCGCCCCGCACGATCAAGGAGACGTTCGTCCCGCCGACGGACTACCGCTATCCCCACATGGGGTGACCTCCGGCGTCGCCTCCTCGGGGCTACGCTGAGCGATCGCGCAGGTCCGCCGGGGTGACGTCACCCCCGATGTTGTCCACAGCCCTCGCCGGGCGATTGACCGGCGAGGGCTGTGCCGTGAAAGTGAGCGGCGTGACCGATGACGTTCTGCTGCACTGGCTCACGGAGATGGATCGCGACCGGCTGGCCGGGCTGCTGCGGGGCCGGCCGGGGCTGCTCGGGCTCGATCCGTCGGGCGTGGTGGCCTCGCTGGCGGAGTTGGCCGGCCGGCTGACCGAACCCGAGTCGGCGAGCGAGGCGCTCTCCGGCATGCCGACGCCCGTGCTGCAGGTGGCGGAGGCGGCGGCCGTGCTGGGTCCCGGGCCGGTCGCCCGCGACCGGCTGACGACGCTGCTCGGGCTGGCCGACGACGACCCCGGGCTGGCCACGGCACTGGAGCGGTTGGAGCAGATCGGCGTACTGGTGCCGGACGGCGGCGTGCTGCTGGCCCCGGCCGACCTGCGGCTGGTGTTCCGGGAGCCGTTGCGGCTCGGCCCGCCCGCCGCCGAGGTGCTGCATCCGCTCACCGCAGCGCAGCTGACCGCCATCGCGCACGCGCTCCGGTTGCCGTCCGCCCGGCGTACGCGGGCCGAGACGATGGCGTCGCTGCTGGACTTCTTCGGTGATCCCGACCGGATCCGGGCGCTCGTCGAGCAAGCGCCGGAGGCGACGAAGCTCCTCCTCGAAGGCATCGCCGTCCGTGGGGTGCACCCGCCCTACGGGGTGCTGCTCGACGCGTACGCCTCGGCGGCGCGCGAGGTCATCTGGGCGGAGGAGCGTGGGCTGCTGTCCCGGCGGCACGGCTGGGGTTACGCCCTGCAGATGCCGTCGGAGGTGGGGCTGGCCCTACGGGGGCCGGACTATCGGGCGCCCTTCTCGGCCGACCCGCCGTTGGTGCCCACTGTGGAGGTTCCGGCCGGATTGGCCGAGCGGGAGGCCGCTGCCGCGCTGACCGCCGCGGTCGGTCACGTGATCGGCGTCGTCGACGCCTGCGATCAGCATCCCGTGGCTCTGCTCAAGGCGGGCGGCGTCGGCGTACGCGAGGTGCGGCGGCTCGCCAAACGCCTGGACGTCCCGGAGCAGGAGGCGCGGCTGTGGCTGGAGATCGCCGGGGAGCTGGGTCTGATCCTCGCGATGGACGCCGCTGAGGCCGCCGTCCTCGTCACGGAGGAGTTCGACGCCTTCCGCACGTTGCCGCCGGCCGAGCAGGCCGACCGCATCGTGCATGCCTGGTTGACCGTCGGGGCTCTGCCGACCTGGGTGCCGCCGGAGGGCAAGCAGGAGCCACCGCTGTCCTATTTCGCCGGTGGTCCGTTGCCGGCTCTGCGGCTGACCGTTCTCGGGGTCGCCGCGCAGACCCTCGTCGGCGTGGACGGCGAGCCGCGAGGGCTGTCGGAGTTCGCCGACCTGGCCGGTGCGGTGCGGTGGTTCGCGCCCGTGCTCTCGACCGACCTCGCTGAGGGCGTCCTGGAGTCGCTGTGGTCGGAGGCGCGGTCGCTCGGCCTCGTCGCCCACAACGCCCCGACATCGGTGGGGCTGGCCGTCCTGGCGGCGGCGGAGCCCGACTGCCCGGTCCGGGTGGCCGCGGAGCGGTTGTTGAGTCCGGCCAGCGCGGCCGGGATCTTCCAGGCCGATCTGACGGTGGTGGTCCCGGGCAGCCCGTCGGCGGCCCTGGCCGATCTGCTCGACGCCACCGCCGATCGCGAAGGCCGGGGTGCGGCGTCGGTCTGGCGGTTCAGCGCCGGGTCGGTGCGGCGGGCGTTGGACGGCGGGATGAGCCCGGCGGAGCTGGAGAAGGCGTTGACGGAGGTGTCCCAGTCCGGTGAGCTGCCACAGCCGCTGCGCTACCTGATCGGCGATCTGGCGCGCCAGCACGGCGCCGTGCGCGTACGCGCGGCGGGCTGCGTCATCCGGTCGGCCGACGACGCGTTGCTGGCCGAGGTGGCGGCGACGACCCGGCTGCGGGACCTGGGCCTCTGGCAGCCCGCAGCGGGCGTTCTCATCTCGTCGGTGGCCGCCGACGAGACGTTGCGGCGGTTGCGTGAGGCGGGGTTCGCCCCGGTGGAGGAAGGGCTGCACGGCGAGGTCATGGTGAGCCACCGCCCCGTACGCCGCGCCACCGCGCCGGAGCGGATGGCCGCCGCCGCGCTGGAGTTGCCGGAGATGCCGAGTTGGAGCCTGGCCGATCCGGAGGAGCTGGCGGAACGGTTGCTGACCCAACCGCCCACCGGCTCCGCCGAGGGCCATCGGCATCAGGCGCGCCGTCCCCAGGCGGACGATCTGGCCGAGATCGCCTACCTGGAGCGGCTGTTCAAGATGGAGTGACGGGCGGCCGCCTTGGCCTGCGGGGGTGCGCCCAGCGCGTCCAGCCCGAGCAGGACCGCGCCCGTCACCGGGGGCGCGTCCAGCACGACCGGCCGGGCGCGCGGCACCTCCTGGGCCAGCCCCGCCACGACGGCGTCGTGCAGCAGTGGATGCCGAGCCCGGAGGACGCCGCCGCCCAGGACCACGTCGACCGGCCGGTTGCGCAGCCGGAGCCGACCGGCCGCGACCGAGGCCAGCGACACGATTTCGTCGGCCTGACGCTGCACCACGCAGGCCGCGACGGCGTCGCCGGCGGCTGCGACCTCGAACAGGATCGGGGTCAGCTCGGCGAGCCGATCGCCCGGGATGTCGCCGAAGTGCAGGGCGATCCCGACCTCCTCCACCGTGGGTAATCCGTAGTGCGCTGCGATGGCCGCTATCAGCGCGGTGCCCGGACCTCGGCCGTCCTCGCCGCGTACGGCGTGCCACAGGGCGAGCTGGGCCAGGTGATGCCCGCCGCCCCAGTCGCCGGTGACCACGCCCAGCGCCGGAAACCGGGCGTACGCCCCGGCTTCGGTGCGGCCGAGGCAGTTGATCCCGGCCCCGCAGACCACGGCGATGGCGTCGGGATTGTCGGTGCCCGCCCGCAGCAGGGCGAACAGGTCGTTGTCGACCCGGTGGTCGAGCGCCCAGCCCGCCTCGGCGACGGCCGCCGACAAGGTGGCGACCTCGATCGGCAGGTCGGCCCCGGCCAGGTAGATCTCCGCCCGGTCGAGCGGAACCTCCGGGCCGAGTCCGGCCTCTTTGCGTACGCGGTGGATCAGGTCGCCCAGCAACGCGATCGTCCCCGGTACGCCGATGTTGTGCGGGGACGACGTCGTGCCGCGTACCGCCGCGAGGACGGCGCCGTCCCCGTCGGCGAGGACGACGTCGGTCTTCGAGTTGCCGCCGTCGATCGCGACCAGGATCGGCGCGCTCACGCGTGAATCCACGGGAGGTACGCGCTGTTCGCCGCGAGCAGCCGATCGGTGAGCCGGTCGGCGAGGTCGTGCTGGCCGACGAGCGGATGCGCCAGCAGTGCGTGGTAGACCCGGCTGCGTCCACCATGGACGGCAGCCTCGACGGCCAGCTCCTCGTACGCGCTGACGTGCGAGATGAGCCCGCGCTGCGACGGTTCGAGCCACCCACGCGGGTCGGGCGCGGGACCGTCCGGGGTCACCGGCGCGGTCACCTCGACGACGGCCTCGTCCGGCAGGAACGGCAGTGTTCCCCGGTTGCGGACGTTGACGGAATGAAACCCCGGTACGCCGTGCAGCGAGCTCAGCAGCCCGAGGGCGGCCTCGGAGTAGAACGCGCCACCCCGTTTGGCCAGCAGTTCCGGCTTCGTGACGAGCGTCGGGTCGGCGTACATGGCGAGCAGTTCGCGCTCGATCTCGGCGACCGCCTGGCCCCGGGTCTGCGCGCCGCGCTCCTTCGCCACCTCCTCGTCGTGGTGGTAGAAGTACCGCAGGTAGTAGGACGGGATCGCCCGCTGGGCCGTGATCACCTCGGTGGGAAAGTCGACGTCCAGCTTCTCGTCGAGCACCCCGGGCAGCACGTCGACCCCGTCGATGTGAACAGCCCGCTCCCAGGTCAGGTGGTTCAGGCCGACGTGGTCCAGGCGTACCGCGTCCGGGTCGACGGCGTACTGGGCGGCGATCCGGCGCTGGAGGCCGATGGCGACGTTGCACAGGCCGACCGCACGGTGGCCGGCGTCGAGCAGCGCCCGCGTCATGATGCCCACCGGGTTGGTGAAGTTGACGATCCACGCGCCGGGCCGGGCCAGTCGCCGGGCTTGTTCCGCGACGTCGAGGACCACCGGCACGGTACGCAACGCCTTCGCCAGCCCGCCCGCGCCGGTGGTCTCCTGGCCGACGCATCCGCACTCCAGCGGGAAGGTCTCGTCGCTGGTCCGGGCGGCCTGACCGCCGACGCGGAGCTGGATGAGCACCGCGTCGGCGTCGCTGAGCCCGGCGACCGGATCGCTCGTCCACGTCACCCGGCCCGGATGGCCCAGGTGGGCGAAGATGCGCGCGGCGAACGCGCCCACCACGTCGAGCCGGTCCGCGGCCGGGTCGATCAGCGCCAGTTCGGTGACGGGCAGCCCGATCCGGGCCACCCCGTCGACCAGCTCCGGGGTATAGGTCGATCCTCCGCCGACCACTGCGATCTTCATGTCAACCTTTCACTCCGGTGAGCGTCACGCCTTGCACGAACGCCTT
>JABFYB010000324.1 GCA_013361475.1 Hamadaea sp. | reverse complement strand
GATCCGCCACGCGAGCCGATCCGCCACGCGAGCCGATCCGCCACGCGAGCCGATCCGCCACGCGAGCTGCGAACGGCCGGGGATCTCGCCCCGGCCGCCCGTTCCCCCCGGTTCGCCGGGTCAGGTGCGTTCGACGATCTTCCAGCTAGTGGAGATCCACTCGTCACCCTCCATCGTGATCGCGCGCAGCACGGCCCGGTCCCCGGCCGGGATGATCGAGCTGTAGTCGCACTCCACCATCGTGTTGTTGCCCTTGTAGTTCTGGCAGTAGGGCGTCTCCCAGTCGGCGTTGTAGTCCATCAGCTTGCCGGTGGCGTGGTGGCCGTCCGCCTTGATGTCCCACACCTTGAGGTGCTGCGACTTCGGGTAGTAGCAGACCTGGGTCCCCGTCGTGGTGACGCAGGTCGACGGCTCGCTCGGCAGGTCCGCCGCGGCGGCGGTCGCGAAACTCGTCACCAATACGCCGACCGCCGCTGACAACGCGAACAGCCGCCTCGCGTGTTCTTTCACTGAAGTCCTCCCCCTGATCGGTTGGTTGTACCGGGACAAGGTATGAATCGCGGCCATACGTCGGCTATACGGCGTCTTGCAGGGGATCGCTACCGTATGGGGAGCGCGATCGTCAGGGGAGGCACGGCGTGCGATTCGGACTGCTGGGACCGCTGTCGCTGCGTACGCCGGAGGGGCGCGCGATTCGGCCGGCCCGTCGCAAGGAACGACAGCTACTGGCGATCCTGCTGATGCGGGCGAACCGGTTCGTCGGCGTCGACGACCTGCTCGGCCTGCTGTGGGACGCCGAGTGCGTACCGGTGTCGGCGCAGGCGAATCTCCAGACCTATGTGGCCCATTGCCGGCGTGCGATGGGAGATGACGGCGCCCGCATCGAGACCGGCGAGCGGTCCTATCGGCTGCGCGCAGACCCCGGCGACATCGATCACCTCGCCTTCGAGGATCTGGTGAGCCGAGGATTTCAGGCTTCAGCGGCGGGCGATCCCGCCCAGGCGGCTCGGCTGCTCGACGAGGCGCTCGGCCTCTGGCGGGGGGACACGGTGGCCGAGGGCCTCGTGCTGCCCGTCGATCTGCAGCCGGAGCTGAATCGGTTGACGGAGCTGCGGCTCTCCGCCCAGGCGGAGTCCTTGGCCGCCCGGCTCGACCTCGGCCAGGCCCGGGAGGTGGCGGCCGAGCTGGTGCCGTTGATCGGCCGAGAACCCTTGCGGGAACGGCTCTGGGAGCTGCTGATGCTGGCTCGCTACCGCGACGGACGTCAGGCTGACGCACTGGCCGCGTACGAGGAGGCGCGGGCCCGGCTGGACCAGGAGTTGGGCGTACTGCCCGGGGCCGGGCTGCGGGACCTGCATCAGCGCATCCTCCGGGCCGACCCGGCCCTCGCGGTCTCGTCAGGTCCGATGAGGAACGCCAGTACTCCCGTGCCCCGTCAACTGCCCCGGGAGGCGACCGCCTTCACCGGCCGCCGGACCGAGGCCGACCAGGTGCTCGCCGCGTTGAGCCGACCGGGTTCGCCGGTCGTCGTGATCGACGGGTTGGGCGGCGTGGGCAAGACCTCGCTCGCGGTGCACGCCGCGCATCGGATCGCCGACCGGTTCCCCGACGGGCAGCTCTACCTCGACCTGCACGGATACTCGGACGCCACGCCGATGCCGCCGATCGAGGCGCTGACCCGCCTGCTGCGGTCGCTCGGGGCCACCGGCGACCAGGTCCCGGACGACGTGGCGGAGGCGACGGGGCAGCTGCGTACGCGGTTGAGCGGCCAACGCGTCCTGTTGGTGCTGGACAACGCCGGATCAGCGGATCAGGTCGTCCCGCTGTTGCCGGTCAGCCCCGGCAGCGCCGCCGTGGTGACCAGCCGGGACCGGCTCGGGTCGGTGCTCGCCCGGCACGGGGGCGTACGCCTCCCGCTCGTCGAACTGAGTCCGGCGGAGGCGCAGACGCTGCTGACCGAGATCGCCGGAGCGGATCGCGTCGCCGCCGATCCCGCCGGTGCGGCCGAACTCGCCCGCTTGTGCGGGCACCTGCCGTTGGCATTGCGGGTGGCGGCGGCGAACCTGGCGCTGCATCCGACGTGGAGCGTCGAGCACTACCTCGGCCTGCTGCGCGAGGGCAGCCTGGCCGCGCTGGCAGTCGACGGTGACGCCGCCGTGCGGGCGACGCTCCACCTTTCCTACACCCGCCTCGACCCCGCCGCCGGGCGGCTGTTCCGGCTGCTGGGAGTGGTCGTCGGGCCGGACGTCAGCGCCGACGCGGCAGCGGTGCTCGCCGAGTCCGGCACCCCGGGCGTACGCACCCTGCTCGATCGGCTGTGCGCCGCCAATCTGCTGCAGGAATCCTCGCCACACCGGTACTCGATGCACGACCTGGTCCGGGAGTACGCCCGCGAACTGGCGACCGAGGACCCCGAATCGGCGTACGCCCGGGAACGTCTGGCCGGGTGGTACGTGACCGTCTCGGCGGCGGCGGTGCGGACGGCGTACCCGATCACACAACGCCTGCCCGACGCGGGCGAGTGGGCGGACCGCTCACCGCTCGCCTTCGCGGACCTGCCGGCGGCCCAGATCTGGCTGGACGCGGAGCTGCCGAACCTCGTGGCGCTGGTCCACGACGCGGCCGAGCGTGGCCCGCGGCCGCTCGCCTGGCGCCTCGGCGACCTGCTGCGCTGCCATTTCCTCCCGCGCGCGCCGATACTCGAGTGGCGCGCCGTCGCCGTCGCCGCGCTCGCCGCCGCCGAGCAGGAGGCCGACCGCTGGGGTGAGGCGTCGGCCTGCCTCAGCCTGGCCGGGGTCGCCCGCCGCCAAGCCCGGTACGCCGAAGCCGTCGAGATTCTTCACCGCACGATCTCGGTCGCCGGCGAGATCGGGTGGCTGAACTGCCAAGCGGCGGCCTACAACAACCTGGGCGTGGTGCATCTGGAGCTGACCCGGCCGCAAGAGGCCTCGGCGGCCCTCCGGACGGCGGCGGAGCTGTTCCGGCAACTCGGGGACGAGCCGGGGGAGGCGCTGGCCCTCGGCAACCTCGGCGGGCCCTACCAGGACCTCGGTCTCCTGCGCGAGTCCATCCAGTTGGCCCGGCGGGAACTGAGCTCGGCGCCGAAAACCCCACATATGGGCAACTCCCTCTCCAACATGGCGAGCAGCCACCGGATGCTGGGCGAGTACGACGTCGCACTCGCCCAGGCCCAAGATGCGCTCGACCAGGCGTACGCGGGGGGCAACAACTGGTCCGTCCCGACGGTCCTGGAGGTGCTGGCCAGCATCCATCGGGACCGGGGCGACCTCGCGACGGCACAGGAGCAGGCCCAGCAGGCGGTCACCCTCGCGACCGATCGCGGCTACGGGCGTACGGCGGTGGAGTCGCGCGTGACGCTGGGCACGATTCTGGCGATGCGCGGGGACTACGCCGCCGCGGTCGAAGAGCACGAGCGGGCGCTGACCCTCCTCAGCGGAGCGCACTCGGCCCGCGTACGCCTGCTCGCCCTGGTCGGGTTGGCGGAGGCCTACCGAGGTCTCGGGCGGTACGCCGAGGCGCGGTCGCGGGCCGAAGAGGCGCTCGCCGACGCCCGGCGGCACCAGTTACGCCTCGTGGAGGCGGATGCGGCCAAGGTCCTCGCGCGAATTCACGCCGATCTGGGGGAACCGGCGGCGGCCGAGTATCGGCGGTTGCAGGAGAAGATCTG
>JABFYB010000058.1 GCA_013361475.1 Hamadaea sp. | reverse complement strand
GGCAGGACTCCTACGGCCAGCAGGCCAACGGCTACGACGACCCGTCCCGGCGCGCCGACCGCCGTCTCGACTGGCTCGACGACTGACCGGCAACTTGTCCGCATAGCCCAGTAATCCACAGTCAGCGGCTGCATCGCTTAGGCGGTGCGGCCGCTTTCGTTTCAGCATTCCCGGGTGGACGAACGACTTCGTGCTGAGCTGACCCACGGCGACGGTCTGATCACTCAAGCACGGCTTCCGCCGGACATTCCGGCCTGGGCGCTGCGGACTCCTCGTCGGTGACGGTGGGCGAGAGGTACTACCTCGACCTCTTCGCCGAACCGAGCGGATCGACTTCGAACTCGACGGTGCCGCCTGGCACAGTCGCCCCCAGCAACGGGAGGACGACATGCGCCGAGACGCGGGATCTTGCGGGCGAAACGATGATCGGGTCACCGATCGCCGTCGAAAACGTGGTGTTCTCGACAGGAATCGGTGACCCGATCATGAAGGGATCTCTGGCCGACCAGCGAGGGTCAGCGGTCGGCGTACCGCTTGGGGCGGTCCTCGCGGTAGCGGGGACGACCGCCTTCACGGCCGCCGCCTTCGGGGAACCGGCGGGGCCGGTCGGAGAAGTGACGGCGCGGACGGTGCGCGGCGGCCGGGGCCGGGCGCGGCTCGTCCTTGACCGGTACGCCACTGGGCTCACGCGCGCCGGTCAGTTCGGTCAGGCGGGCGTCACCGGCGCGTACGCGGTGCTCGGCTGCGTCCTCGACGCCGGCCTTCTGGAGCATGGCCTGCGTGCTGCGACGCTGCTTCGGCAGGACGAGCGTGGCGACCGCGCCCGATTCGCCGGCCCGGGCGGTGCGGCCGGCCCGGTGCAGGTAGTCCTTCGGGTCGCGCGGCGGGTCGACGTGCACCACCAGGGAGACGCCGTCGACGTGGATGCCGCGGGCGGCGACGTCGGTCGCGACGAGGACGCTGGTGCGGCCCTCCTTGAACTCCGCGAGGGTACGCGTCCGGACCGCCTGGCTCTTGCCGCCGTGCAGGCCGCCGGCGCGTACGCCGACTTCCCGGAGCTGGTCGACGAGCCGGTCCACGGCCGCCTGCGTACGCGCGAACAGCATCGTGCGGCCCGACCGGTTGGCGATCGAGGCGACCACGCGGAACTTGTCGGTCGGCGGGATCATCAGCATCAGGTGATCCATGGTGGTGACCGAAGCGGCCGGCGGCGCGGTCGAGTGGGTGACCGGGTCGGTCATGAACCGCTTGACGAGCGTGTCGACGTCGCCGTCGAGGGTGGCGGAGAACAGCAGCCGCTGGGCGCCCGCCGGTGTCTTGTCGAGCAGCTCGGTGACCTCGGGCAGGAAGCCCATGTCGGCCATCTGGTCGGCCTCGTCGAGGATGGAGACCTCGACGTCGTCGAGCGAGCACGCGCCCCGGTTGATCAGGTCGCCCAGCCGGCCCGGCGTGGCGATCAGGATGTCGAGGCCGCGCTCGAGACCGGAGATCTGGCGGTCATACGGAACGCCGCCGACGGCGGTGGCCAGGAACAGGCCGACCTCCCGGCCCAGCGGCCGGAGCGCGTCGGCGACCTGCATGGCCAGTTCCCGGGTGGGAACCAGGATCAGGCCCTTGGGACGACGCGGGCGGGCGCGGCCGCTCTCGGCGATGCGGGCAAGAGTCGGCAGGCCGAAGGCGAGCGTCTTGCCCGATCCGGTCTGGCCCCGGCCCAGCACGTCTCGCCCTGCCAGGGCGTCCGGCACGGTCGCGGCCTGGATCTCGAACGGATGGGTGATGCCTTCGCGGGCCAGGGCCCGGACCAGCTTCTGCGGCAGGCCCAGCTCGGCGAAGGACGCCTTCCCAGCCGACTCGGAACCGGCGGTGTCCGGCTCGACGTCGAAGACGGACGGGAAGGTGGAGGGATCTGCGAAACTCAAGGTGCTCCTCGGTACTCGAACGTGGGGTATTCCATGGAGGTATCCCCGCGTCCGCGCGGCCGCCCAGGGGGCATGCCGCCAGCATTCTTCTCGCAGGAACACGCATAGAAAACGCGTGCCGATGGGCACGCAACAGAAGCCAGTGTACGTGGTCGGCTGCCCTGCTTGTCCGAAAAGGCGCACGCAATGGGGAAAGAGTGGCTGGGCTCACCCATCGGCCCGCCGGAGGACGCCCGGAACGTGGGAAGATCGGAACCATGGCCGACCCGTTCAGCGCGGTCACGCCGGCGATGCTGCGCCGGCGTACCAGTGTGAAGTGGCGCACATACCCCGAGGACGTGTTGCCGGCGTTCGTGGCCGAGATGGATGTCGACCTCGCCGAGCCCGTCCGCGCCGCGCTCGAGGAAGCCCTGCGGCTCAGCGACACCGGCTATCCCGCCGGAGACGGATACGCCGAAGCGCTGAGCGCGTTCGCCGGTCGCCGGTGGGGCTGGGCTTTCGAGACGGCGCAGACGTCGCCGGTGGCCGACGTCATGACCGGGGTGGTCGAAGCACTTCGGCTCGTCACCGGCCGGGGCGACGCCGTGGTCGTCAACCCGCCCGTGTACTTCCCGTTCTTCGGCTTCGTCGAGCACGCGGGCCGCCGGATCGTGGAGGCGCCGCTCGGGCCGGACGGGCGGATCGACTTCGCCGTCCTGGAGGCGGCGTTCCGTCACGCGGCGTCGGCGGGAAGTCGGGCGGCGTACCTCTTGTGTAATCCGCACAATCCCACGGGCGCCGTGCACACTCGCGCGGAGCTGGAGCGAATCGCGCAGCTCGCGCACGGTTACGGGGTTCGGGTGGTGGCGGACGAGATCCACGCGCCGCTCGTGCCGGCCGGCGCGTCGTTCGTGCCGTACCTGAGCGTGGACGATCGCGGCATCTCGCTGATGTCGGCGTCGAAGGCCTGGAATCTGGCCGGGTTGAAGGCGGCGCTGATGATCGGCGGCGTGCAGGCCGTGGACGACGTACGCCGTCTGCCCGAGCACGTCGCGCACGGGACGAGTCACTTCGGCACCATCGCGCACACCGCGGCGCTGCGCCACGGCGAGGCGTGGCTGGACGACCTGCTCGTCGCGCTCGACCACAACCGGCGTCTGCTCGGTGAACTGCTGTCCCAGCAGCTGCCGGAGGTCGGCTATCGCGCGCCCGAGGGCACCTATCTGACCTGGTTGGACTGTCGAGCGCTCGCCATCGAGGGCGAGGCCGCAGACTTCTTCCTGGAGCGGGGCCGCATCGCGTTCGCGCCGGGCCGCAAGTTCGGCACCGGCGGCGCGGGTCACGTCCGCGGCACCATCGCGGCGTCGACGGAGTCCATTGCAGACGGTGTCGCGCGGATGGTGGCCGCGCTCACCGCCTGATCAGCGGGACTACGGGGTCGGCGTGGGCGTCGGCTCGGTGCTGACGGCGGACTGCGTGTTCGGCGGGCTCGTCGTCTCCTCGGTGCCCGCCGTCGTCTCGTTGGGCGTCGGCGAGTCGCTCGTCTCGACCGGCGTCGGCGAGTTCGTCGTGGGATCGGGCGACGGCGTGGTCTGCGTGGGCGACGGGGAGGTCGTCGTCGGCGAGGTCGTGGCCGACGGAGAGGACGACGACGGCGTGGTTGTCGGCGTCGTGGTGCGGGTCGGCGTCGGGCTCGTCGTCGAGCTCGTCGTCGGGACCTTGATCGCCGCGTAGACGCGGGTCGCGCCGAAGAAGTGCGACCACCAGACGTTCGAGATCTTCACGACGTC
>JABFYB010000696.1 GCA_013361475.1 Hamadaea sp. | reverse complement strand
ACGGGTACGCCGACTTCCAAGTCGGTCTCGTCGTCGCCGAAGGTGTGGTAGCGCACGAAGGGCGGACCGGCGGGTTTGATTCCCCGCTCGCGAAGGAAACCCCAAAGCTCGTGCAGGCTCGCTCCCTGCGCCTGGGTGAGTTCGGCGATCGCGACGCTCTGCCGGACGCTGACGACCGATTGCGGCTCCCGCTGTTCGACCTCGATGCCTGTCATGATTCAACGCTCCTTTGCCTCGTCTGATGGAATTCAGCCTCGCCGCCGTGCCAGTCGAAGTCCAACACCCATTCCACCCGGATCTACACAGCCGGCGTGTGGATCGTGTAGACAGAGCGGGTGACCGAGGACCTGGAGATTCGCCTGCTTCGGTACTTTGTGGCCGTCGCGGAGGACTTGCACTTCAGCCGGGCCGCTCAGCGGCTGTTCGTCGCACAGCAGGTGGTCAGCCGGGAGGTACGCAGGCTGGAAGAACGGGTAGGCACGCCGCTGTTCGATCGCACCAGCCGACGGGTCAGCCTCACGCCGACCGGCAGACAGTTACTGGCCCGTGCACGGCAGATCCTGGCCTTGCATGACGAGACGCTGCGCGAACTGCACGGTACGGGACGCTCGCTCCTGGTCGACGTGGTCGGTCAACGGCTCACCCCGGCACTGGTACTCGCCGCAGCGCGCGCACGAGCGGATGGGCATGAGTTCTTCGCCCGCTTCCATGGCGGACTGGACGCGTCCTTGCCCCTACTGGCCGGCCACCGCCTCGATGTCACGTTCGGCCGCTGGCACGGCATCACCGGCGACCCGCCCACCCGTCTGAACCATCGAACGATCCGGTACGAACGAATTTCGGTCCTGCTACCCCAGAACCATCCGCTGGCCGCCCGCGCCGAAATCCCCCTCGCCGCCCTCCGCGAGACGGATGCCTGCTGGCAATGCGGCGACCACGCGTCGGCTCAGTGGGAACAAGCCATGCTTCAGCTGTTCAGCGACACCGGTACGCCGGCCGCCCCACCCCGGCCCAACGTTCGAGGCATCGATGAGCTCGCCTACCACATCCAGCAGTGGGACCTGCCGATCCTGACCATCAGCAGCCAACCTGAGGTGCCCGGCGCGGTCGTCCGGCCACTTGTGCAGCCGACGGCGGTCTACCCGTGGAGCATGATCTGGCGTGACGACCTGCGCCATCCCGGTGTTGCCGCACTATTGGCCGCGGCCGCCGACCTCCACGCCACGGAGCGCTGGCTTGATCTGCCGGCGGACGCCTGGCTGCCCGCACCGGAGGCCGCTCTGCTGAAGCACCAGGCCGATTCCCCGGAAACCGCCTCAGCGGTCTAACCCCCAAGATCGAGAGCTGTCGGCATTCCCGCCGGATGTCGCCCTGACCCGGTGTGGCGAATGCGACCCTCCCGTCGGCAATCTTCCCGACACTGCGTTGGTAAGATGCCGACATGATGTCGATAACATTCGCAAGGGGACGCTGATGTTCCTGGCACTTCGGGAACTGCGGTTCGCCCGCGTGAGGTTCGCTTTGGTGGGCGCGGTGGTCGCGCTGATCGCGGTGTTGATGGTCATGCTGTCCGGACTCTCGGTCGGACTGGTCCGTGACGGTGTCTCCGGGCTGCAAAATCTCCCGGTGACCTCGTTCGCGTTCGCGCACGGCGTGCAGCACGACTCCGCGTTCACTCGCAGCGTCGTGGAGATGTCGGCGGTGGACGTGTGGCGGGCGCAGCCGGGTGTCGCCGACGCCGCCCCGTTCGGAAACATGCTGGTCAACACCCGCACCGATCGCGGGACGGAGATCGATCTGGCGTTGTTCGGAGTGCAGCCGGACTCGTTCCTCGCACCCGCGGTGAGCGCAGGTGACCGGCTCGGTTCGCCCGACGGGATCGTCGTGAGCCCGACCGCCCTGGACGCGGGTCTGCACATCGGCGACGTCGTCACCGTGGCCCGGTTGGGTACGAGGTTGCGAGTCGTGGGTGTCACCCGCCAGCAGGACACGTTCGGACATGTGGACGTGGCGTACGTCCCGCTGCCGCTGTGGCAGGCGATCAAGTCCGACACCACGCCCGGTACGGCCGTCCCGGCACACGCCGCGCAGGAGATCACCGCGGTCGCGGTCCGCGCGGGCTCCGGAAAATCGGTTCGACTGGCCGCGGGCGACACCGCGGCGGGCACCGAGAGCCTCACCCTTTCCCAGTCGTACGCGGCCTCGCCCGGCTACACGGCCGAAACGACGACTCTTCAGCTCATCCAAGGCTTCCTGTACGCGATCTCCGCCCTGGTCGCCGGCGCGTTCTTCGCAGTGTGGGCCATCCAGCGCAAGCAGGAGGTGGCCGTCCTACGGGCACTGGGGGCCTCGACGGGCTGGGTGTTGCGTGACGCGCTGACGCAGGCATTCGTGCTGCTGACCGGAGCCGTCATCGTCGGCGTAGGCATCGGACTCGCACTCGGGCTGTACGTCGCCGGGAGCGGCGCCCCGTTCGCACTGAGCACTCCGAGCATCAGCACCGCTGCGGTCGCCCTGGTCGCACTCGGCCTCATCGGCGCGAGCGCGGCAGTCATCCGTCTCACCTCCATCGACCCGGCGACCGCCCTGGGAGGAAACCGATGAGCCCTCATGCCGCCCCGTCCGCCACGAGCCCGAATGCGGACGCCGCACAGCACCGGCTTGGGCTCGTGCTGCAGGCGGTATCGCTGCGGCATGGCAGCGCCGCCGAGACCGTGCAGGCCCTGGACGATGTGCATCTCACCGTCCAGCCAGGCGAACTGGCCGCCATCGTCGGACCGTCGGGCGCCGGCAAGTCCAGTCTGCTGGCCGTCGCCGGTGGCCTGGCCCGTCCCGACCAAGGAATCGTCACCGTGGCCGGGCATGACATGACCGTCGCCAGCCGACGGCTTCGCACCAGCCTGCGCCACCGCCACGTCGGCTTCGTCTTCCAGTCGGGCAACCTGCTCCCGGCGCTGACCGCCGTCGATCAGTTGCGGCTGGCCCAGCGCCTCGGGCCGCGTGATCAGCGCAGCACCCGCGATCCGTACCAGCTGCTGTCCGAGGTCGGCATGGCAGAGAAGGCGCACCGGCGGCCGGACCAGTTGTCGGGCGGCGAGCGCCAACGCGTCGGGATCGCCCGGGCGCTCGTGACCGAGCCCAGCGTGCTGCTGGTCGACGAGCCCACCGCGGCGTTGGACCGCACCCGCAGCCACGACATCGTGCAGTTGCTGGCTCGCGAGGCCGACCGGCGTTCGGTCGCGGTGGTCATGGTCACTCATGACCACGACGTGCTGCAATACTGTGACACGGTCTACCAGATGATCGACGGCAAGCTCACCGCCGGCGAATAGCGACGACAGCGGGCGCGGGCGCAGACCGGCAGACCGCGCACTGCCGGGAAGACAGGAGGACGGCAGTGCCGAAGATCCAAGCCGCCACCGTCGCCGAGCACCGAGCCGCTCAGCGCGCCGCGCTGCTGGACGCGGCCCGCGCCCTGCTGTCGCAACGCCCAGATGAGGTCCCCCGCCTCGCCGATGTCGCTCAGCATGCCGGGCTCGCCCGCTCCAGCGCCTACTCCTATTTCAAGTCCCGCGCCGACATGTTCGACGCCCTCGTGACCGACACGTTTCCGCGCTGGTCGGCCTATGTCGAACAACAGATGGGCTCCGTGACCACCCCCGGGCGGAAGATCCTCACGTACGTCGAGGCCAACCTGCAACTGGTGGCCCGAGGCGATCACGCGCTCGCGCGGGCGCTGGCAGCGATCGGCGACAGCGAGACTCTCGCCACCTCCAGCCGGCTCCTCCACGACAGCCTCGAAGTGCCCTTGCGCGCCGCGCTGGCCGACCACGGTGCGGCCCATCCCGAACGCATGGCCGAACTGATCCAGTCGATCGTCTACACCCTCAGCCGGATGATCGAGAACGGGCTGTCCCTGCGCGCGGCCACAGGCTTGGCCCGTGACCTGCTCACCCCGTACGTCGAGCAGGACACGACCAGCTGACCCGCACCGAGCCACCCCGCGGCAGCTGGATGGCGCGACGCCACGTTCGGGTGTCGCGCCATCCGCCCGATCGACGCTCCGAAGGTCAGCAGCCCTTCCACGCCGTCGTGTGATCGTGTGGATAGGTCCGGCCGCAGAACTGCGGCGGATGCGACACCCATACTCCGGACGAGGAGTCATACGCCTGCGTCGAGATGTGCAGGTGGCAACCGCTCGACTGGCCCTTGTTCCCGGTCTTCCCCACAACGGTGGTCGTGCCGACGACCGCGCCCGGGTTGTAGTTGATGCTGTCCATGTGCATGTACTTGACGCGCCAGGTCACGGTGCCGAACTTCTTCGTCATGGTCAGGCGTCCGATGGTCCGGTCGACGGTCGCGACCGTCATGCCGTCCCAGATCGGGTAGAGCGGCTGGTAGCAGGGCGCCGAAGGCTTGGAGAAGTCCAAAGCGTAGTAGTCGCTGCAGTGCACCGCCGGATCGCCGCAGTAGTCGGTGTGCAGTCCCTCCCCGTACCAGGAGCCGGACAGCACCCACGAATCGGTGTAGTACCACGGCGACTCGCCGTTGGGCGAAGGAGTGGAGCTCTGGTGGGCCTGCGCCATCGACGGCGCCCAGACCGAGGCGAGGAGCAGGGCCACGATCGCGGCCAGCCGGAGCGCGTTCTTTCTCACGGTTACCTCCTAGCGTTGCGTACGGCCATCGCATTGATGGACTAGGCAGATGCTGGCAGCGCTGCGAGGTCCCGGAGTGGAATCTCGGACGGATCCGGACAGCGGGCCGAGGTCCGCCCAGACACCCCGCCATGGTCCCGCACACCGATCCAGCCGTCGCTACCATCGATGAATGCGGGATTCTTGGCGCGACTCCACGCCCGAGCCTCCTGACCCTCGATCCGCCACCAGCATCGCCGACCTCGTGGAGCGGCTCCGGTTGGCGAAGGTGTACTACGGAGACCCGTCCGTCCGTGACATCGCCCGGATGGTGAATCAGACTCGCGCCGCCCGGTCGCAGCGTTCGGCGAGAACGCCACCCACGACCCCCAGCACCATCGGGTATCTGTTCGACGTGCGGCGAGTGCGGTTGGACGTCAATCTGATGGTCGACGTGCTGCAGGCGATCGGTGTTCCATCGACGGCCGTACGGCAGTGGGTGCAGGCTTGGCGAGTCGTCACCGACACCGTCAAGCCGGACCGTCGAGTCGCGGCCAGCCGAGAGCTCCCGGCCCTACCGGTCGTCCTGCTCGGTCGTGATGCGGAACTGTCGACGATGCTGAGTTCGGGCAAGTCTGTGGTAGTCCATGGCATGCCGGGCGTGGGCAAGACGGCCTTGGCCCTGCGAGTCGCCCATGAGGTGGCACGTCAGCAAGGTGAGCAAGCCGTTCGACTGTATGCAGACGTCGGCTCCATCGACGACGGCGACGTCTTCGCCGGCTCGGCGGAGATCGGCGGGGAACTGCTGCAGGCGCTCGGAGTCCCGGTGCCGTCGTCGGGCGACGCGATCTGGCAGGCACTCTCCGCTCACCTGCAAGGGCGGGACTGCGTCGTCGTGCTCGACAACATCGCGACGGTGGACCAGATCGCCCCCATCGTCGCGCTACCGGGAACCCGCGTCATCGCCACGTCCCGCCGGCGGCTGCAGTCCACGGCTCGGATCCTGGCGATGCCGCTGCGACCGCTCGCGACGTCGGAGTCCGTCGCCCTGCTCCTGCGGATCGCCGAACGCCCCGGGCCGGCCGCCGACCATGCCGATCTGGTTCGGATCTGCCAGTCGTGCGGCAACCTGCCACTGGCCTTGACGACTGCGGCCGCGTTCATCCGCAGACATCCTGACTGGACGATCGCCGACCACGCCGACCGGCTGGCCGAACTGACCGTCATTCCCGGCCTGCACGCAGCCTTCCAATCGTCCTACCAATCGCTCTCCGTGCCGGCTCGACGCCTCTTACGCCTGCTCAGCCTGCATCCCGGACATCACCTCGCGGAACCTGCGGTCACAGCGCTCTGCGGCGACACGCAGACCCCACGCGTAGTGGACGAACTCGTCGACGTCAGCCTGCTCGACCGCGCTCCCGGCGACCGCTACGCGATCCACGACCTCGTCCAAGCGTTCGGGCGGGACCGCGCTCTCGACGAGGAACGTCCAGCCAGCCGGCGAGCCGCCCTGCATCGACTCGTCACGTCATACGCAGACCTCGTGCACGCCGCCGCGACGTCGGAGCCGGATCGCCCACTCGCCGGCACGTCGGACACCGTCGGGGCCTGGTGGCAAGCCGAGCGCTCCAACCTTGCCGCGGCCATCGCACTGGCGAGCCACCTGGGAATGACAGCCGAAACCCTGGCCATCGCCCGCGATTGCTGGATCCGGCAAGACATGACCGGAGATTTCGCGGCCGGACTGGCCTTCCAGGAGTACGCCATCCACGCGTCGGCGACGCTGTCGGACCCGATCGCCGAAGCCGAAGCGAGGTACCGGCGGGGAATGCTGCACTGGCGTTCGGGCGCGATCGAAGCCGGCGTACGGGATCTGGAGGCGGCTCTCGCGACGCTCGACGGAACCGGCACGGACCTCCTGAGGGCGAGAATCCACAACGGCCTCGGTGTCATCCTCATGTCCGACCTTCGGTATGCCGAGGCCAGCGAGCACTACACGGTCGCCCTGGAGGTGTACCGGAAGTGCGACGATCTGCCGGGGCAGGCGAACATCTTGGGCAACCTCGGGGTCTGTCGCATGGAACAGGGTGATCTCGACGACGCGGCGACCTACATGGTGCGGGCGCTGACCATCTTCGAACGCACGGGCAATCGGCGAGGGCTGGGCCGCAGCACCGGGAATCTCGGGGAGATCCACCTCGACGGCGGGCGTCCGGCACAGGCTGTGCCGCTGCTGGAGACCGCCGTCCGCCTGCATCACGATCATGGCAACATCTACGACGCCAGCTACTGCCTGGCCTCGCTCGGGGTCGCCCGGGCCGGCTGCGGCGACCTGCGACAAGCCGCCGCCGACCTCGAGCAAGCCGATGCGCTCAGCACCGGACTGTCGTCGGACCACCTACGCAGCCATCTCCAGCGCCGATCAGCCGACGTCGCACTCGCACGAGGTGATCGGCAGGCCGCCGAAGCGGCGTACCGGCAATCGCTGGCGACAGCGCATCGGGCAAGAGCCGGGTGGACCGTGCTCTGCTGCGAGAAGGCACTGGCCGAACTGGAAAAGCCTGCATAATCCGCGGAACTTCGGCGCACCATCGTGGACCGGTGCGCGCCGCCCTACTGGTCACGCCGCCGTACGTCGATGGGTTCGAGCCCGAAGACTCGTCGGATCTGCCCTGGGTCGTGCCGCGGAGCCGGCTGCCGTTCCGAGCCGTCGTGGTCGCCAGCCGCACAGACCCCTAAACGACGTTCGCACAGTTCGAACAGTTCGCCGAGGACTGGGGCGCTGAGCTGGTCGACGCCGGTGACGTCAGTCATCTCGACACCGCCACCGGTTTCGGTCCGTGGCCGCTGGGCGAGCGGCTGGTCGACCAGCTGCGCTGAGCAACCGCGAGGTGTCATCAGTTCGTCATCGGTCCGCGCGGGGATCGCGACAGCGCACGGGCAGAGTCGGTCCTCGGACGCCGCCAGCGACGCATCCGGCCCGCATCGGGGCGGGCCAGGGCGGCCGTCCAGCCCTCGCCGGCGCCGGATGATCCAGTCGCGGCGCCGGCGACAGGGCACCCGAGACACCGGCTGGACGGCGGAGGCGACTGCGTGGGCCACTTCGAAGTCCATCTGCGCGCCTGGCTGCTGCTCGTCGCCGTGACCGGCATTCTGGTGATTACCGCCTGGTACGCGACCCGGCGCCGCCCGCCGGGCGATACTCGCGGCTGGAAACCGGCGGAGGCGATGATCATCAGTCGCATCGTCGTCTCCCGCGACGCGGACGAGTACTGCCGCTTGACGGTACGGTTCCGGACCTGGCAGGGGCCTTGGGCGTACTTGGTTGACGAGGTGCCCGCCGCGCTGGCTCCGTCCGGCGACCAGGTGTGGGTCTTCTACGACCCGCTACGCCCGCAGTATGCCCAGCTGTCGACACTGCCACCCGCCGACGACTGATCAGGCCTGCTCACGGTGAATGGTTCCCCCGATGTGGGGTAGCAGCACAAATAATCATTCCCGCTGGAGGTCGTCATGACTACCGTCACCATGCCGATGCTGGAGACCTACCCTCAGGAGATCAACCTCGACCGGCGTCAGCTGGCCGACGTGATCGACACGCTGACCGCGTGCAGCGAGGCGTGCACCGCGTGCGCAGACGCTTGCCTGAGCGAGCCGATGGTGGCCGAGCTGGCCAAGTGCATTCGCACCAACCTCGACTGCGCCGACATCTGCGCCACGACCGCTCGTGTCCTGTCGCGGCACACCGGCTATGACGCCAACATCAGCCGTACGCTGCTGGAAGCGTGCGCGATGGCCTGCCAGTCCTGCGCCGCCGAGTGCGAACTGCACGCCGACATGCACGAACACTGCCGGATCTGCGCCCAGGTCTGCCGGGACTGCGAGAACGCCTGCCGGCAGCTGTTGTCGGTCATGAGCTGATCGCCATCCGTCGTCACGAGCTCTTCCGCGGAATCCCGTTCGGAGTCCACGGGGTGTCGTATCGAGGGTCGGCGGCGCCTTTGCCGTACGCGGCGGCGGCCGCCGGCCGGATACTGATGCGCCAGTCGATCTCCTTGTCGGTCTCGAACCAGATCAGTCCGACGATCTGCCGATGTGCCGGCAGTTGGGCGAACATCTGGGTGATCCAGTGGGCCTGGCGCCCGGTGGCGTCGGTGGCGCCGGTCTCGGTCACCACGATGGGCTTACGGGTGAACGATGCCAGCTCCCGTAGGGTCCGGCCGAAGATCTGATCGAAAGAGATGTACGACTCGCGCCCGGCGGTGCCGTAGTAGCCGGACAACCCGACCCAGTCCACGTAGGCGTCGCCCGGATACAGCCCCTTGAGGGGCGCCGCACCCGCATAGGTCACGTTGGGACTCCACAGCCAGCTGACGTTGTCCGCCCCGGCCTGCCGGAAGACGTCGTGGACGTGCCGCCAGGCTCGGACGTAGTCGCCCCGATGGTTTCCGTTGGCCTGTTCGCACCAGGGGTACCAGAAGCCGTTCATCTCGTGGGCGAACCGGATCACGACCGGGTAGCCGAGCACCGCGATGCCGCTCGCCCACGAGCGAAGGTAGCCATCGAATCGGCCCGCGATGATCTCCGACAGCCGGTATGCGGGCTGCTCGCCGCTGGAGCGTCGGGTGTAGTCCCAGGGTTCCCAGGACAGGATCGGCAACATCCCGGCGGCGGCCGTCTTGTCGAACAGGCCACGGTCGAACCGGTCGGCCGCCCAGCCTTGGCTGAATTGCAGCACCGACGGCCGGTGACCGGTGGCGGTCGCGAACGCGTCCACCGCTGACAGGTCATACGGGCCGAGATTGGTCTGTACGCCGAGGAAGACCCGGCCGGGCGCCGGGAACGGCACCGCCGACGGCGACGGAGAGCTAGCCCGCGCACCGCCTCCGTGGCCGTCTGGGGACGTCGTCGGCGACGCCTGCTCCGGCGACGTCCACCACAACACGCCGGCCGTCGCCGCGACGGCGACCACGACGACTCCGGCGAGTGCGATCGCATGGCGTACCTTCATGGCGTGCTCCTGCCGTGCGCTCGAGCCATGCCGGACTTCATCGAGCGATCGCCTTCACCCGGCAGATACGCCGAGTGCCGTACGGCGCCGCCGTCACCGTCGACCACGAAGCGGTCGTGCCAGCGTCCGGTCTCCCGTCCCCGCCACACCTGGCCGGCCGGCGGACTCCCGTCGCCGGCGTACCGGACGATCCACGTCGCCGGCGCCTTCGCGCGTACCGTCTGGGCCGGAGCGACCGAAGCGCGGCCCGTGACCCGGTGGGCGATCTCTGACCCGAGCGCGATCAGCGGCGGTCCGAGACCGGCCAGAACGCTCAGGCCGGCCCACACGCGAAGCGCGAGGTAGTCGTGGCCGAGCAGGATGCTGGCGGCCAGCAGAGCACCTGTGACCGCCGCCCACCACAGGTGCAGCCGGAAGGTTTTGGGTGTCTCACTACTGGTCAGGTCGCCCTTGGCGGTGACGGCATAGCCGAGTGGCCGCCGGAGGAGGGCGGCGGTCGCGGCCGCGAGGTAGATCGGGCCGGCGAACAACGCCAGCGCCATGCCGGGCATTCCGGCCTCGACGCGTTCATGCTCGGCCAGGTTGAATCGCCGGAGCCAGAACCACAGCAGGAACCAGGTGCCCAGGCTCGCCGACCACAACGCGAGCCACGTCAGGTTGTGCAGCTCGATCGAGGCCACACCGAACAGCAGGTACAGCGCTGTGGCGAGGGTTCCGAGCAGCAATGCGACCGCGACGGACGGGTAATAGAACTGTACGCAGCCGTAGAGCAGCCGCTGACGCCAAGACAGGCCTCGGCGGGCGTCGCGGCGGCGCAGCAGAATCTCCCAGATCCCGTAGGACCAACGCTTCTGCTGGTTGAAATAGTCGGCCCACGAGGTCGGGCCCTCCCCCACCGCCAGGACGTCCGGCGTGTAGACACCTTTCCACCGATGTCCCGTGAGCGGGTTCGCCTGACCCTGGACCCGCATGCTGGTCAGGTGATCCTCGATGATCGAGTCCTGGTAGCCGCCGATCGCCGCCCAGGCGGCCGGCCGGTACAGGTGATTGGTGCCGATCAGCAGCGGCGCGTCGAGTCCGTTGCCGCCCCGTTCCACGATGCCGGAGAACAGGTACTGCTGAACTGAGGCGCCGTGGGCGATCCAGTTGTCGTACATGTTGCCGTAGACCTGCGGCGCGACGACGAAGGCGACGTCGGGATCGCGGAAGTACCCGAGGGTGCGCTCCAGGAAGCACGGCAGCGGAACATGGTCGGGGTCCATCTGCGCGACGACGTCGTAGTCGTGTTCATGCTCGGCCCGCCACGCGTTGTGGTTGCCCGCCTTGGACTTGGCCCGGAACGGCCCGTCCGGCTGGTTGTACTCCGGTCGGCCCTTTCGCGTGAAATGGCGTACGCCGAGCCGCGCGGCCATCGCCTTGACCTCCGGATCGTCGCCCTCGTCGAGGATCCACACCTCGACGGTTCCGCAGTACGCGATCTGCAGCATCTTGCGCAGGGTTCGCTCCACGAGGTCGACGGGTTCCTTGCCGGGCACGATCGTGGTCAGCAGCGCGACCCGCCACCCGATCGGCGGGTCGACCGGAACCGGATCCTTGGCGTGGAACGCGTACACCCAGACTGCGACGTTCTGCGCCAGGCGTACCAGCTCCACCGCGATGACGAGCACGAAGCCCACCCGGGCCACCCACAGCGCCGGTTCCGGCAGGCCGCCGGTGTAGCCCGGCAGATGCTGCGGCTGGATCAGCCAGGTGATCAACAGCCCGCCGGTCGCGGCGTTGAGCAGCACCAGCAGAGTGAGCATGATCCGCTCGCGACGACTGGCGACCGGGCGCATCCGCACTGCTTGGCCATCGGCCGCGGGCTGCAGCGGTCCGGCCGCAGTCGCTGTGCCGGTGTAGTGACGGCGGGCGGACAGGCTGTCCCGGCTTGTCCGGGTACGCACGGGCATTCCTCCTTGATGGAAAGACGACTGTGGCCGTCAGCTCTTGGTACGGCCCTGTTCGAGCAGTACGAGGGTGAGTCCGTCGGGGTACCAGATGCGATCGGGGTGGAATCGCGCCCGCAGCGCCTGGTCCTTCTTCGGTCCGATGCCGGCCAGTGGATCCGCCAGGTGACCGATGCGCAGCACCCAGACCCGCTTGGCCGGCTTCAGGCAACCGGCCACGTCGGCGCATTCGGTCGCCAGCAGCAGACCGTCGTGCCGGGGCGGGTTGGTCGCCAGGAGATCGGCCGGTCGCCGATCGGCGGGAACATAGTGGGCGACGGCGTCCCGGGCGGTCCACGAACCGACCGGCTCGTCGTCGGCGTACACGATGGCGTCACCGGGACGCACGTTGGCCGCGATGACGGCGGCCATCTCCGCGGTGGCCTGCTCGTGGCCGCCGGCCGACCGGATCTGCGCCTGGACCGGCAGGCCCAGCAGCGCGACGACGAGCACCACACTGCCCGCCCACAGCGGCCGCACACGCGCCAGCGCGGCGCCTGCGAGCAACGCCCAGCCGGGCGTGGTGAACAGCAGATAGCGAGGCAGGAACATCGGCATCACGAACGAGACGACGATCAGAGCCAGGACTGGGACGATCGCCCAACCGGCGAAGACCGCCGACGGCCACCGCAGCGGCAGTCCGAACAGGCCGATGCCGATGACCAGCAGCGACAACGCCGTCCCGCCGAACAGCACGGTGCTGTAGTCGCCGAAGCTGGCGAAGCTGACGGGTGGGATGTACGCCACCTGATGGCTCTGCATGGCTCCGAACATCAGCAGTGGTACGCACATCGCCAGGCCGGCGCCTGCGGCCAGCCCGAATCGCCACCACTGGCGCCGGTGCCAGGCCACCAGCACCCAGGCGTGCCCGGCCAGCAGGAGCAGACCCACCACGTTGAGCAGGCCGAGCATCGAAATCGCGGCCGCATAGCCGATCCATCGGATCGCCGACGGCTGCCGGCACGCCGAGACGAGCAGATAGGTGGCCGCCGTCGCGGCGAGGACGGTGAGCGCGTATGGGCGGGCTTCGGCGGCGAAACGGCTGGTGGACGGGAGGACGGCGAAGACCAGTCCGCCGATCAGGCCGGTCGCCGAACCGGACAGCCGTCGTCCCAGCGCGCCGATCAAGCCGGCCGACCCCGCCATCGCCAGCAGCGACGGCGTCCGCAGCGACAGATCGGAATCACCGAACAAGCGCACCCACTCGTGCGTGAACACGTAGTACGGGGCGAGGACGGCATCGACGTAACGCAACACCCACCAGAACTGGGACCAGTCGTGTGTCGTCGCCATGCCCCAGGTGGCCAGCTCGTCGGTCCACAGTCCAGGATTGCCCAGCGCGACCGCCCCGATGACGAGAGTGGCCAGCGTCGGCACCAGCCAAGGTGACCATTGACGGGCGAGGGTCTGGGTGGTGTCGTACTCCACCCGGCGCGACAGCCGCACCAGGTCGTCCCACAGATCGGTCGAGCCGAGGCCGCCCGCTGGGCGGAGCACCCGGGTGGGCTGGTCGATGTCGGCCACGCGTGTTCCCTCCGTAGGCCATAGACGACGTCACATCGGCGGGCGGGCCGGGGTCGGCTGTCCGCATCAGGGCAGGCGACATCGCGCTACCGCCCGCAAGGTCACCTACCCGGCCGATCCCCTCGGAAACGAGCAGTCAGGCCGTCCGGCATTACCGCAGGTCACAAGGTCCTCTCGGGATGACGTGGCAATCCATCATGGACACTTCTCTCTGACGTCTTGCCTGGTCAAGCCTCCATCAGAAGCGACCGTGTCATCAGTACGCGACACACCTCGGCTGTTCGGCGGGTCCTGCGCTCCGCCGCCGACAAACTTGCTCGCCACGTGTAGCCCGGCGTTAAGGAGCGTGCGTATCGGGTAGGACGATCACTTCACCACGGAAGGCAGCTCACCATGGCCCTGATCTGGGCCGACGAGTGCAACCGGCCCGCCGGGGCACCGCCGGACCCCACCTTGTGGGGCGTACGCCGGACGGACCGCTGGCAACCCGCCGCAGAGCTGCAGACCTACACCGACGATCCCGCAAACGCGCACCACGACGGAAACGGGCACCTGGTGATCACCGCGATCCGGGCCGCCGATCCCCGGCAGCCGATCACCTCAGCCCGGCTCAGCGCACGGCATGCGACGACCCGGCAGCTGTTTCGCTACGGCCGGTTCGAAGCCCGCCTCTCCTTGCCCGACGCCCCCGGAACCTGGCCGGCGTTCTGGCTGCTCGGCGAGGACGACCGTGTCGGCTGGCCGGACTGCGGGGAGATCGACATCATGGAGGCGCCGAACGGCCCGAGCACGGCGGGCCAGGTCCATCAGGGCACTCATTCGCCCTCGCTCCTCGACGCCGGATCCGTCGCCGTCGGCGTACCGCCGACCAGCGGAGACTGGCGCGGCTTTCACACCTACGCCGTGGACTGGCGACCCGGCCTGGTCTCGTTCACCGTTGACGACCGCCCCACGGGAACCGTCACTCGCCGCGCCGTCGAGGCCGCCGGCGGCCGGTGGTGCTTCGACGACCGGCACCTGTCCCCGGTGATCAACCTGGCCGTCGGCGGCTGGGCCGGACCCCCGGACGACTGGACCGAGGCCCGGATGCACGTCGACTGGGTGCGGATCTGGGCCTAAACGCGACCACCAGGAAGTATAACGAAAAGGTAACGGCGTCCCCCGAAGCTGTCGGATCGGGATCGGGGCCTTCGTGGCACGACTGAGCGGTGGTCGACCGAACCACCCGGACGAGGAGTACCGACATGACCACCACGCTGACCGTCGACTTCTTCAGCAGCCTCGACGGCAACGGCTCGGCGCACGGCTGGCCCGGCTACTGGGGCAAGGAGGGTCCTGAGCTGCGGGACTACCTGGTCCAGAAGTACGCCCAGGACCAGGTGCTGGTCTACGGAGCGCAGACATTCCGCGCGTTCCGCGAATTCATCACCGAATACGACGAGCCGTACTACGCCAGCCTCACAGCCCTGCCCAAGATCGTGTTCTCGAGCACGCTGACCGAGCCGCTCGGATGGGCGAACTCGACCGTCATCTCCGAGGACGCTGTGACCGCCATCCAGCGGCTCAAGCGCGAAACCGACGTGCCGATGCGCTGCCACGGCAGCATCTCGCTCAATCGGGCCCTGCTCGCGGCGGGGCTCGTGGACTTCCTCGAGGTGACGATCTTCCCGGCGATCACCGGAAAGGCCGGCTACGCGGCCCTGTTCGCCGACGACGGCCCCGAGTTCGACCTCGACCTCGTCGACTGCACCGTGCTCGACGGCCGGACCCTGAAGCTCGTGTACGCCCCACACCCGCACACGAGCGTTCCCGAAGGCGTCGGGCCACAGCGCCGCTGACGTCGCCGCACTGGCCGGAGCGGTCTGCCCGCTAGAGTCGCCGGGGGGATCGGGCCGCTTCGGTGGAGGGGGAGACGGATGGCTGACGCCGACGACGTCCGACGGCTGGCGCTGTCACTACCGCACGTCGTCGAGATCGACAGTGAAGGCTTCGACTTCCGCGTCGGTGACAAGGGCTTCGTGTGGTCCTACCCGGAACGCCAACCCGGCAAGCGCCGGATCATCCGGACCGACATCGCCGTGTTGTTCGTCGGTGACGAGGCCGAGAAGCAGGCGTTGCTGCTGGGCGAACCCGATCTGTTCTTCACCACACCCTCCTACGACGGCATGCCACTGGTCATGGTGCGGCTCGCCAGGGTGGACGTCGACCGGCT
This sequence comes from Hamadaea sp., assembly GCA_013361475.1. Lineage (GTDB taxonomy): Bacteria > Actinomycetota > Actinomycetes > Mycobacteriales > Micromonosporaceae > Hamadaea. The sequence continues at coordinate 84 of JABFYB010000696.1, read as the reverse complement.
GACCGAGCTGGTCGTCGACGCCTGGCGCATGCGAGCCCCGGCGGAGCTCGCGCGGGATCTCGACGACAGCCGGTTTCCGTGAGG
>JABFYB010000401.1 GCA_013361475.1 Hamadaea sp. | reverse complement strand
GGGCGCTCTGGACACGACACGCCGGTCGATCACGACGATAAGTTCATGATCGCGCGGAAAGAGCGGGGGCGACGCGCGGAGGGAGCGCGGCGACGCGCGAAGGGAGCGGGGCGAGCGCGGCGAGGTGAGGGCGAGCCGCGAAGGGCGGGCGTTAGTGGGGGGCGAGGCGGGTGAAGAGGGCGGCCCGCCGCGACGGCTGTCCCGTTCGGGTTTCTTCGGCGTCGGCGGCGCTCATCAATCGGAGTCCGGCGTTCACGCCGAGCCAGCGCAGCGGCTCCGGTTCCCAGCGCCGCGATCGGTGCCCGACCCAGGGCAGCTCCAGCAGCGGCGAGGTCGCGCCGGTGAGGAGGGCGGTGAGCGTACGCCCGGCGAGGTTGGACAACGCGACGCCGTCGCCGACGTAGCCACCGGCGTGGTAGACGCCTTTGGTGACGCCGACGGAGGCGTGCCAGTCGCGGGCGATGCCGAGCGGGCCGCCCCAGGCGTACTCGATCGGCACGTCGCCGAGGACGGGGAAGAGTTCGCCCAGTGTTTGCCGGAGCATGGCGAAGACGCGGTCGTCCCGGTCGAACGAGGGCCGGATCGCCGAGCCGTAGTGGTAGGGCGCGCCGCGTCCGCCGAAGACGAGCCGGTCGTCGGCGGTGCGCTGGCCGTAGATGACGAGGTGCCGATGTTCGGAGAACGTCTCCCGTTCACGCAGGCCGATCGTGTCCCAGACGGAGGTCGGCAGGACCGGGGTCGCGACCATCAGCGAGTACACCGGTGCGACCGTGCGACGGTGTCCCGGTAGCCGTGAGGTGTACGCCTCCGTCGCGCGTACCACTGAATGCGCGCGGACCGTGCCGTGCGTCGTGAGCACCCGATCCGCGTGGATCTGGATCGCCGGGGTGTGCTCGTAGATCGTGACCCCGCGCCGCTCCACGGCGGCTGCGAGCCCACGGACCAGGCGCAACGGGTGGATGGCGGCGCAGTGCGGCGTGTAGGTGGCCCCCAGTAGTCCGGCCGCGTCACATCGGGCTCGCGCTTCCCGGGCGTCGAGCCAATCGTCGCCGGCCGCGCGCCGGGCCTGCACCGCGGTACGCGCGAAGACGATCGTGCCGCCTTTGGCGAAGTCGCAGTCGATGCCTTCGGCTGCGGCGACCCGGCCCACTTCGTCGACGGTCGCCTCCATCGCGGCCTGCATGGTCGGCGCGGACATCGGCAGTAAGGCCGAGCACCAGCCGCCGTTGCGTCCGCTCGCCCCGAAGCCGACGTGCTCCGCCTCGACCACCGCGATCCTCAGGGAAGGCGCGGCGAGACTGAGGTAGTAGGCGGTCCAGAGCCCGGTGTAGCCGGCTCCGACGATGGCGACGTCGACCTCCAGGTCGCCGGAAAGGAACGGGCGGTCCGTCACCGGACCGCCCGTCGCCTCCCAGTAGGACCCGATCACAGCAGGGCCCAGGCCTCGGTCAGCACCTGGCGCAGGATCTGCTCCATCTCGTCGAACTGCTGCTGCTCGGCGATCAGCGGCGGGGACAGCTGGACGACCGGGTCGCCGCGGTCGTCGGCGCGGCAGTAGAGCCCGGCGTCGAAGAGCGCGTGGGAGAGGAATCCGCGCAGGATGCGCTCGGACTCCGCGTCGGTGAACGTCTCCCGGGTCGTCTTGTCCTTGACCAGCTCGATGCCGAAGAAGAAGCCGTCGCCCCGCACGTCGCCCACGATGGGCAGGTCGTGCAGCTTGTTCAGGGTGGCCCGGAACGCGTCGCTGGTCTTGGCGACGTGGCCGACCAGGTCCTCGCGCTCGAAGATGTCGAGGTTCGCCAGGGCGACCGCGCAGCTGACCGGGTGCCCGCCGAAGGTGATGCCGTGGGCGAACATCTGCTTCTCGCCCAGGAACGGCTCGATCAGCCGGTCTGTCGCGATCATCGCGCCGAGCGGGGAGTACCCCGACGTCAGGCCCTTCGCGGTGGTGATGATGTCGGGCTGGTAGCCGTACCGCTCGGCGCCGAAGTAGGTGCCCAGCCGACCCCAGGCGCAGATGACCTCGTCGGAGACGAGCAGGACGCCGTAGCGGTCGCAGATTTCGCGTACGCGCTGGAAGTAGCCGACCGGCGGAGGCAGGCAGCCGCCCGCGTTCTGCACCGGCTCCAGGAACACGGCGCAGACCGTCTCCGGGCCCTCGCGCAGGATCGCGCGCTCGATCTCGTCGGCGGCCCACACGCCGAACGCCGCCTCGTCGTCCTTACAGAACTCGGGGGCGCGGTAGAAGTTGGCGTTGGGCACCTTGACGCCACCGGGCACCAGCGGCTCGAAGTCCACCTTGAACGGCGGTACGCCGGTGATGCTCAACGCGCCCATGGAGGTGCCGTGGTACGCGACGTAGCGGCTGACCACCTTGTGCCGGAGCGGTTCGCCGACGCGCTTGAAGTACGCCCGGGCCAGTTTCCAGGCGCTCTCCACCGCCTCGGAACCGCCGGTGGTGAAGAAGACGCGGTTCAGGTCGCCCGGAGTCAGGCCGGCGATCCGGTCGGCGAGCTCGACCGCCTTGGGATGCGCGTACGACCACAGCGGGAAGTAGGCCAGCTCGCTCGCCTGCTTGGCCGCGGCGTCGGCGAGCTCCTGCCGGCCGTGCCCGGCGTTGACGACGAACAGTCCCGCCAGCCCGTCGAGGTAGCGCTTGCCGTTCGCGTCCCAGACGTAGCAGCCGTCGCCGCGGACGATGGTCGGCACGTCGGTTTCGGCGTACGCGCCCATCCGGGTGAAGTGCATCCAGAGATGGTCAGTCGGGTTTCCCATGCCACGGTTATCGCACAAGTAACGCGCACTTGGCAACCAGAACCGTCGTGATATCTCGCTGTCACGACGAAATCCGCACCCGCTCGGTCGTTTTTCGGATGCAGATCACGGTTATGCACGCTTCCGGCCGCCCGGGAAGCATGCGTAACCCTGATCTGCAGGGAGAACTCACGCGCCCCAGGAGTAGGTCTGCTTGCGCAGCTTGAGGTAGACGAAGATCTCGGCGCTGTTGACCCCGTCGACCGCGCGTACCTGCTGCATGATCTGCAGCAGGTGGTCGTCGCTGCTCGCCACGACCTCCAGCAGGATGTCGAACGAGCCGCCCGTGATCACCACGTAGTCCACCTCGTCGATGGCGGCGATCTGGTCGGCGATCGACTCGAGGTTGCCGCTCGTCTTCACGCCGACCATCGCCTGGCGGCCGAGCCCGAGTTGCAGCGGATCAGTGACGGCGACGATCTGCATGACGCCCGAGTCGATGAGGCGCTGGACCCGCTGGCGGACGGCGGCCTCCGACAGCCCGATCGCACGCCCGATCGTCGCGTACGGGCGACGGCCGTCCTCCTGGAGCTGGGCGATGATCTGTTTGGCGACGTCGTCGAGCAGCGCGTGCTGGGCGTTGTCGAGGTGCTGCCGTGCCGCCATCGATCCTCCTGTGATGCGTCGGAACCGTGTCGCGGATCGCGTTGTCCGTGTCACGTCCGGCGGTCGCCGTAACGAAACCGCAATCTTGAACCGCAATTCTCGCGTAATCCGTTGTCTAAGTCGACAACTGCAACGGAATCACTTGTGAACTGCGCCACGTCATGCCAGTATCAGGCGCACACGATACCGTCGGCGCTGCTGGGAGGCGGTCCATGCTGCATTATGCGGACGGTGAGCCGTTCCCGGTGATCAACCCGGCCGACGGCTCGACGGTCACCGAATACCGCTTGGCCGGTCCGGCCGAGGTGGACGCGGCCGTGGCCGCGGCCCGTGCGGCGTACGCCGAATGGTCGCGCACCACTCCGGCCGAGCGGTCGGCGGCGTTGACCCGGCTGGCCGGGGTCCTCACCGACCGGGCCGACGAGTTCGCCCAGGTCGAGGTGAGCCAGACGGGCAAGCCCATCCGGCTCGCCACCGAGTTCGACGTCCCCGGCACGATCGACAACACCGCGTTCTTCGCGGGGGCCGCCCGGCACCTGGAGGGCAAGGCGGCCGCCGAGTACTCCGCCGACCACACCAGCCTGATCCGCCGGGAGCCGATCGGTGTCGTCGGCTCGATCGCGCCGTGGAACTATCCGCTGCAGATGGCGGCTTGGAAGATCCTGCCGGCCATCGCGGCGGGCAACACGATCGTCCTCAAGCCCGCCGAGATCACCCCGCTCACGAGCTTCCTGTTCGAGCAGGCCGCAGTGGACGCGGGGATTCCGGCCGGGGTCGTGAACGTCGTGGCCGGGCGCGGCCCGGTCGCGGGAACCGCTCTGGTCGAGCATCCCGACGTCGACATGGTCAGCTTCACCGGGTCGACGGCGGTCGGCCGCCGAGTCGGGGCGGCTGCGGCCGGCGCGGTCAAACGCGTACACCTCGAACTCGGGGGCAAGGCGCCGTTCGTCGTCTTCGGCGACGCCGACCTGGAGGCGGCTGCCCGTGGGGCCGTCGCCGCGTCGCTGATCAACACCGGTCAGGACTGCACGGCGGCGACTCGGGCGTACGTGGCCCGGCCGCTCTTCGGGGCATTCGTGGACCGGGTCGCCGAGCTGATGGCCGGCGTACGCCTGGGCGACCCGACCGATCCGGCGACCGATCTCGGCCCCTTGGTCTCCTTCGCCCAGCGTGACCGGGTCGCCGGGTTCGTGGAACGTGCCCTGGAGAGCGGGGCGAAAGCCGTGACCGGCGGCGGCGCGCCCACGACGGAGAACCTGGCGAAGGGTGCGTACTACCAGCCGACTCTGATCGTGGGGGCGGCTCAGGACAGCGAGATCGTGCAGGACGAGGTCTTCGGGCCGGTTCTCACGGTCCTGCCGTTCGACACCGACGACGAGGCGCTCGCCTTGGCCAACGACACCCCGTACGGCCTGGCGGCGAGCGTCTGGACCCGCGACGTGCACCGCGCGCTGCGCGGCTCCCGGGAGCTGCGAGCCGGCTGCGTGTGGGTCAACGACCACATTCCGATCATCAGCGAGATGCCGCACGGCGGCTTCCGGCGCTCCGGCTTCGGCAAAGACATGTCGGCGTACGCCTTCGAGGAGTACACGCAGGTCAAGCACGTGATGCTGGAGGTCACCGGGGTTGCCGCCAAGCCGTGGCAGAGCACTATATTTCGTTAGCCCCGCCCGCGCTGACACGCGGCCCGACCAAGCCCCCCAGCCGGTACCAGCCCCCGCCTGAAGACAAGGACCCCTCAGATGCGCTCGTCTTCCCGTAAGCCTCTGTCCCCGGAGGCGAAAGCGCTGCTCGACGCCATGCCGACGCGACGCGGTCTGCTCCGCGGCGTGGCCGCCGGCGGCGCCCTGGCCCTGACCGGCGGCGCGTTGGCCGCCTGTGGCACCAAGGGCAAGAACCCGACCGCCGCGACGAGCAGCGCCGCCAAGGTCTGCGCGACGCCTGACGTCTCGGCCACCGAGCGCAAACTGATCTTCTCGAACTGGGTCGAGTACATGGACACCGACGAGAAGAACGCGAGCAAGCACCCGACGCTGGACGCGTTCAAGGCCAAGACCGGCATCGAGGTGACCTACCGCGAGGACATCAACGACAACGACGAGTTCTACGGCAAGATCCGGACGCAGCTCACCGAGTGTCAGGCGATCGAGCCCGACGTGGTGGTCTTCACCGACTGGATGGCCGCGAAGCTGATCAAGGCCAACCAGGTTGCGAAGTTCGAGCCGACCAAGGTGGCCAACTTCCAGAAGAACCTGGCCCCCTCGCTCAAGGGCCGGGCGTTCGACCCGGAGATGGTGTACGCCGCGCCGTGGCAGTCCGGCTTCACCGGCATCGGCTACAACGCCAAGGTCGTCAAGACGCCGGTCAAGAGCATCGACGAGCTGCTGACCCGGGCCGACCTCAAGGGCAAGGTCTCGGTCATGACCGAGCTGAACGACACGATGGGCCTGATCCTGCTGTCGATCGGCAAGGACCCCGCCAACTTCACCGCGGCCGACTACGACGCCGCCATCGACAAGCTGAAGAAGGCGGTCGACTCCGGTCAGATCCGCCGGGTCGCGGGCAACGACTACCTGACCGACCTGGCCAAGGGTGACATCGGCGCGTGCATCGGCTGGTCCGGCGACGTGATCGCGACCGGCGCGGACGACGAGAACGTCAAGTACGTCATCCCCGAGGAGGGGCAGATGTACTGGTCGGACAACATGCTGATCCCGATCACGTCGACCCACGCCAGCAACGCGATGGCGCTGATCGACTACTACTACGACCCGAAGGTGGCCGCCGAGCTGGCCGCGTGGGTCAACTACATCTGCCCGGTGGCCGGCGCCCAGGCGGCGATGAAGGACATCGACCCCGAGCTGGTCGAGGACAGCTTCATCTTCCCGACCGACACCGAGCTGTCGAAGGCGCACGCGTTCATGACGCTGGCCGACGACGTCCGCAAGGACTACGAGCGCAAGTTCCGCGCCGTGATCGGGGCCTGACGTCCCATGTCTGTCGCCCCCACCCCGGTCGCGGCCTCGCCCGCCGCGACCGGCGCCGCGCCCACCGGCGGCCTGACTCTCGCCGGCGTGACGAAGCGTTTCGGCGCGTTCGTCGCCGTCGACGACCTGGGCCTGCACATTCCGGAGGGCTCCTTCTTCGCCCTGCTCGGCGCGTCGGGCTGCGGGAAGACCACGACGCTGCGCATGGTCGCCGGGCTGGAGGAGCCGACCGCCGGCTCCATCACGCTGGGCGGTAAGGACATCACCCGCATGCGGCCGCACCAGCGGCCGGTCAACACGGTCTTCCAGAGCTACGCCCTCTTCCCGCACATGACGGTCGAGCAGAACGTGGCGTTCGGCCTCCAGCAGCGCAAGGTCAAGCGGGCCGAGATCAAGCCGGCCGTGCGGGCGATGCTGGAGCTGGTCCAGCTCGCCGACTACGGCCACCGCCGCCCGGCTCAGCTCTCCGGTGGGCAACAGCAGCGGGTCGCACTGGCCCGCGCGCTCGTGAACCACCCCCAGGTGCTGCTGCTCGACGAGCCGCTCGGCGCCCTCGACCTCAAGCTCCGCCGCCAGATGCAGATCGAGCTGAAGCGGATCCAGACCGAGGTCGGCCTCACCTTCGTGCACGTCACGCACGACCAGGAGGAGGCCATGACGATGGCCGACACCGTCGCCGTGATGAACGCCGGGCGGATCGAGCAGCTCGGCGCGCCGACCGAGATCTACGAGTTCCCGGCCAGCACCTTCGTCGCGAACTTCCTCGGGCAGTCCAACCTGCTCACCGCGAACGCGCACGGTCCGTCGGGCGACGACGTCGCGGTGGAGGCGTACGGCTCGCGGTTCGCGGTGCCCGCGGCCCGGTCGCGGGTCACCTCTGGTCCCGCTCATCTAGGGGTACGCCCAGAGAAGCTGCACGTCACTACCGAAGTAGTGCCGGAAGGTCACAACGCAGTGCCCGGCGTCATCACCGACTCCTCCTATGTCGGGGTCTCGACGCAGTACCTCGTGCGCGCACCGTGGGGCGACGAACTGGCGGTCTTCGCCCCCAACTCGGGGACCGGCGGCCCGCTGCATCCGGGCACCGAGGTGACGGTGCATTGGCATCCCGCCCACTCGTTCCTGCTCGCGCCCGAACCCACCGCCGAGTCCGGTGTGGAGCCGGCGTGAGCGCGGTCATCACCACCCCGTCGGGCGGGCCGGCGGGCGGCGACGTCTACGAGCCGCCGCCGGAGCCGGTCGCGGGCGCGAAGCGGCGCTGGTGGGTGCCCTACCTTCAGCTGTTCCCGGGCTGGCTCTGGCTGGTCCTCTTCTTCGCCCTGCCGGTGGCGCTGCTGGCCCAGTCGACCCTGTGGGATCCGGCCGGCAGCCTCGAAGAGGGCTACGAGCTGACCTGGCGGTGGCAGAACTTCACCGACGGCATCTCGACCTACTCCGACCAGTTCCTGCGGTCGCTCGGATACGCCCTGGTCGCCACGATCCTCTGCCTGATCATCGGCTACCCGTTGGCGTACGCGATCGCGCTGAAGGCGGGCCGCTGGCGGAACCTGATGCTCGTCGGCGTCATCGCCCCGTTCTTCACCAGCTTCCTCGTGCGTACGCTCGCCTGGAAGACGATCCTGTCCGATCACGGCTGGGTGATGGACGTGCTGCGGACGACGCCGTTCTTCGGCCCGGACGATCGGCTGCTGGCGACCCCGTTCGCGGTCATCGCCGGGCTGACCTACAACTTCCTGCCGTTCATGGTCCTGCCCCTGTACGCCTCCCTCGGCAAGCTGGATCCCCGGCTCCTCGAAGCGGCCGGCGACCTGTACGCCCACCCGATCAAGTCCTTCTTCCGGGTGACCCTGCCGCTGTCGATGCCAGGGGTCGTCGGTGGGACGCTGATGACGTTCATTCCGGCGACCGGTGACTACATCAACGCCGAGCTGCTGGGCAGCCCGTCGACCACGATGATCGGCAACGTCATCCAGTCGCAGTACCTGCGGGTCGGCGACATCCCGGTCGCGGCGGCCCTGTCGTTCACCCTGATGGCGGGCATTCTGATCCTGGTCGCGATCTACGTCGCGATCTCCGGCACCGACGAGGTGGTCTAGATGCGCCGCTTCTCCCGGTGGGTAGCCGACCGGTGGGTCATGGGCGTCGGGCTGGTGGTGCTGGCGTACATGGCGTTGCCGATCGCCGTCATCGCGCTGCTCTCCTTCAACCAGCCCGAATCCAACAAGACGACCTACCTGCTCGACGACTCCGGCGTGAACTGGACCCTGAACAACTGGGCGAACATCTGTAGTGGCGCCGACGACATGTGCGGCTCGCTCTGGGTCAGCCTCCGGGTCGGGTTCATCGCCACCGTGATCGCCACGATCCTCGGTACGCTCATCGCGTTCGCCCTGGTCCGGCACCGGTTCTTCGGCCGGTCGGCGATGAATGTGCTGATCTTCCTGCCGATGGCGACGCCCGAGATCGTGATGGGCTCGTCACTGCTGACCCTGTTCGTCTCCGCGCAGGTCGACCTCGGATTCGCTACGATCGTGATCGCACATGTGATGTTCTGTATCTCGTTCGTGGTGGTGACGGTGAAGGCGCGGCTGGCGGGGCTCGACCCCCGGCTTCAGGAGGCGGCGATGGACCTCTATGCCACGCCGTTCGCCACCTTCCGCCGGGTCACGCTGCCCCTGGTCATGCCGGGCATCGTCAGCGCCGCCCTGCTGAGCTTCTCGCTCTCGTTCGACGACTACATCATCACCACGTTCAACAGCGGCGGCGTACGCACCTTCCCGCTGTTCGTCTGGGGCGCCAACCAGCGCGGCATTCCGCCGCAGGTCAACGCGATCGCGACGGGCATGTTCCTGATCGCGTTCGTCATCGTCGCCGTCGGGCAGCTTCGCAACGCCCGCCGGTCGCGTCGCGCCGCCACTTCCTAAGCCTTTCCGTAAGCCAGTACCGCCGCGTGTTCCGTGCGGCGGTACTGGCTTACCTATTTCGTGCGCCGCTTTCGGCGTACCGATATATGACTTCGCGGCCCCGCCGCCGAACGCCCGAGGGCGCGCCGGACGGGGAACCACCGCGGACCCGCAGGTAGCCGCACTGCGGGAGACGCCGATCGAGGGGCTCGACCGGCACGGACAAGAACCACACGCGCGGGCGTGTGCGAGAGAAGGAGAAGGTGATCGGCTCATGCGAGCCAAAGGATCAGATCTGTGGGCGTCGGCCCTGCGAGACGCAGCACCGACGCCGTACTGGACGGACCGGCCGGACCGGCCCGTCGCCCGCGAGCCGCTGAGCGGGGTGGAGACCACCGACCTGGTGGTCATCGGCGGTGGGTACAGCGGGCTGTGGACGGCCCTGCTGGCCAAGGAACGTGACCCGCACCGCGACGTGGTGCTGGTCGAGGCCGGACTCTGCGGCGACGCCGCCTCCGGCCGCAACGGTGGATTCTGCGCGGCGAGCCTGACCCACGGGCTGGCCAACGGCGCCGAGCGCTTCGGGGCCGAGGTGGCCCGGCTGGAGCGACTGGGCCGGCAGAACCTCGACGAGATCGAGCAGACGATTCGGCGGTACGGCATCGAGTGCGACTGGGAGCGCACCGGTGAACTCTCCGTGGCCGTCGAGCCCTATCAGGTGGCCGAGCTTCGCTCGGCGGCCGAGGACGCCCTGGACTACGGCCACGACGTGGCCTATCTGGGCCAGGACGAGGTGCAGGCCGAGGTGCACTCGCCGACCTACCTCGCGGGGTTGTGGGATCGCGATCGGGTGGCCATGGTGGACCCGGCCAAGCTGGCCTGGGGTCTGCGCGCGGCGGCGTTGTCCGCCGGGGTCCGGATCTATGAGGACTCTCCGGCGGTGAAGCTGTCGCGCGACGGCTCGCCCGGTGCCGGCTCCGGCGTCGCGGTCTACACGCCGCTCGGAGTGGTACGCGCACAGCACGCCGCTCTGGCGACCAACGCGTTTCCGCTGCTCCGGCGGTTAAGACGGTATCTGGTTCCGGTCTACGACTACGCGCTGATGACGGCGCCGTTGACCGCCGGGCAACTGGAGTCGATCGGCTGGCGTAACCGGCAAGGGCTGGGCGACCTGGCGAACCAGTTCCACTACTACCGGATCACCCCGGACGGCCGGATCCTCTTCGGCGGATACGACGCGATCTACCACTTCGGCAATCGCATCTCCGTGTCCCTGGAACGCCGGACCGCCACGTTCGAGACGCTGGCCGCGCACTTCTTCGAGACCTTCCCGCAGCTGGCCGGTTCGGTGACGTTCAGCCACGCCTGGGGCGGGGTGATCGACACCTGCACCCGGTTCTGCCCGTTCTTCGGCACGGCCATGTCCGGGCGGGTGGCGTACGCCGCCGGATACACCGGGCTCGGCGTCGGGGCGACCCGCTTCGGCGCTCAGGTCATGCTCGACCTGCTGAGCGGGGCCGACTCGGAGCGCACGCGCCTGCGGTTCGTGCGTACGCGGCCGATTCCGTTCCCGCCCGAGCCCTTCCGCTCCGTCGGCATCGGACTGACTCGGTGGTCACTGGCCCGCGCCGATGCTCGGCAGGGCCGCCGCAACCTGTGGCTGCGCACCCTCGACCGCGCCGGCCTCGGCTTCGACTCCTAAGTTTTTTGCGCGCGATCATGAACTAACGGACGTGCTCGACCGGCGTGTCGTGTCCGTAGATCCATGATCGCGCTCCTCCCAGAAGGAACTTGATCATGCGCATACTTCTCGTCGGCGCGGGCGGCGTCGGCAGCGCCGCCGCCGCCATCGCAGCCCGCCGCGACTTCTTCGACCTCATGGTGGTCGCCGACTACTCCCTGGCCCGCGCCCAGCGAGCCGTCTCCGGACTGGACAAGCGGTTCCAAGCCGCGCAGGTGGACGCCTCATCGGCGGCGGCTGTCAAGGACTTGTGCCGCGAGCACGAAATCACCCACGTCCTCAACGCAGTCGATCCCCGGTTCGTCATGCCGATCTTCGACGGGGCGTACGCCGCCGGCGCCCACTATCTCGACATGGCGATGTCGTTGTCCCAGCCCCATCCGTCGCTGCCCTACGAGCGGACCGGCGTCAAACTGGGCGACGAACAGTTCGCCGCGGCCGTCGAGTGGCGGGCGGCCGACCGGCTCGCCCTCGTCGGCATCGGCGTCGAACCCGGGCTCTCCGACGTCTTCGCCCGGTACGCCGCCGACCATCTGTTCACCGAGATCGACGAGATCGGCGTACGCGACGGGTCGAACATCACCGTCGACGGCTACGAGTTCGCGCCCAGCTTCTCGATCTGGACGACGATCGAGGAATGCCTGAACCCGCCGGTGGTGTGGGAGAAGGACCGGGGCTGGTTCACCACCGAACCGTTCTCCGAGCCGGAGGTCTTCGACTTCCCCGAGGGCATCGGCCCGGTCGAGTGCGTCAACGTCGAGCACGAGGAGGTCCTGCTGATCCCGCGATGGGTGGACGCGCGGCGGGTCACCTTCAAGTACGGGCTGGGCGCGGAGTTCATCGACGTGCTGAAGACGATCCACAAGCTCGGCCTGGACTCCACCAAACCCGTACGCGTCGGCGGCGTCGACGTCTCCCCGCGGGACGTGCTGGCCGCCCGGCTACCCGATCCGGCGACCCTGGGCGACCGGATGCGGGGCAAGACCTGCGCAGGCACCCTCGTCACCGGGGTCGGCCGCGACGGTGAACCGCTGGAGGCCTACCTCTACCACGTCGTCGACAACGAATGGTCGATGCGGGAGTACGGCCACCAGGCGGTGGTCTGGCAGACCGCGGTGAACCCCGTGATAGCGCTGGAACTGCTCGCGGCGGGGACCTGGTCCGGCGTCGGCGTCCTGGGCCCGGAGGCGTTCGAGCCGACTGCCTTCCTCGACAAGCTCAAGGAGTACGGCACTCCGTGGGGCCTGCGAGTCGGCGGCTCCCAACTCGCCACCCACTAACGCTCCCTCCCTGCAGATCAGGGTTATGCAGGCTTCCCGAGCGCGGGAAGCCTGCATAACCCTGATCTGGCGCCCGAAAGCGGCTAGCGGGAGGTGAGAGCGGCGGTGAGGATGTCGAGCCCTCGGTCGAGGACGTCGTCCGGCATCACCAGGGGCGGCAGGAAGCGCAGGACGTTGCCGTAGGTGCCGCAGGTCAGCACGAGCAGTCCGTTCGCGTGACACTCCGCCGCGACGGCGGCCGTCGCCGAGGCGTCGGGCAGCTCGACGGCGATCATCGCGCCGCGGCCGCGTACTTCGGCGATCGCGGGGTGATCCAGCTCGGACAGCCGTGCGGTGATCCGGCCCCCGATGTGGCGGGCCGCGCCGGCGAGGTCCAGCTCCCGCATCGTCTCGATGGAGGCGAGGGCGGCGGCGCACGCGATCGGATTGCCACCATAAGTGCCACCCAGCCCGCCCGCGTGCACGCTGTCCATGATGGACGCACGGCCGGTGACCGCAGCCAGGGGAAGCCCACCGGCGATGCCTTTGGCCGTCGTGATCAGGTCGGGTTCGACGTCCTCGTGCGACGAGGCGAACCAGGAACCGGTCCGGCAGAAGCCGGTCTGGATCTCGTCGGCGATGAACACCGCGCCCGCTTCCCGCGTCCACTCGGCCAACGCCGGCAGGAAGCCGGGCGCGGGCACGACGAAGCCGCCCTCGCCCTGGATCGGCTCGATGAGCACTGCGGCCACATTGGACGCGCCGACCTGCTTCTCGATCACGTCGATCGCGCGGGCCGCCGCGGCCGGTCCGTCGAGCCCGTCCCGCAGCGGGTAGGACATGGGGGCGCGGTAGATCTCCGGGGCGAACGGGCCGAACCCGTTCTTGTACGGCATGTTCTTCGCGGTAAGCGCCATCGTCAGGTTCGTACGCCCGTGGTAGCCGTGGTCGAAGACGACGATGGCAGGGCGCTTGGTGTGGTACCGGGCGATCTTGACGGCGTTCTCGACCGCTTCCGCGCCGGAGTTGAACAGAGCCGACCGCTTCTCGAAGGCACCCGGGGTCAGTTCGTTGAGCTGCTCGCACACGGCCACGTACGCCTCATAGGGGGCGACCATGAAGCAGGTGTGGGTGAACCGTTCGACCTGCCGCTGGACCGCCTCGATCACTCGGGGGGCGCTGTTGCCCACACTGGTCACGGCGATTCCAGCGGCGAAGTCGATCCACTCCCGGCCGTCGACGTCGGTGAGGGTGCCGCCGCTCGCGTGGTCGACATAGGACGAGATGGTGGAGCCGACGCCTCGGGCGACCGCCGCGACCCGGCGCTTGTGAATCTCTGCTGAAGTCATCTCACGCCCCGAGCTGCCGGCCGGCCAGAAGATCGCTTCGCATTTGTTCGCTCCCTAGTCAGCCGGCGATGTTGTGCATGACGTGCTTGACCCGGGTGTAGTCCTCCAGGCCGTACATCGACAGGTCCTTGCCGTGCCCGGAGTGCTTGAACCCGCCGTGCGGCATCTCGGCCACGAGCGGGATGTGTGTGTTGACCCAGACGCAGCCGAAGTCCAGCGCGCGCGACACCCGCATCGCCCGGCCGTGATCCCTGGTCCAGACGCTGGAGGCGAGTCCGTAACGGACGTCGTTGGCCAGCGCCACCGCCTCGGCCTCGTCGGTGAACCGCTGCACGGTGATGACCGGCCCGAAGACCTCGTCCTGGATGATCTCGTCGGTCTGCCGCAGGCCGCCGACGACGGTCGGGGCGAAGAAGTAGCCGCGGTCGCCGACTCGTTCACCTCCGGCGGTGACCGTGGCGTGTCCCGGGAGCCGCTCCACGAAACCCTGCACCCGGGCCAGCTGGTTCGCGTTGTTGACCGGCCCGTACAGGACGTCTTCGTCGTCGGGCGCGCCGGTGCGCGTACCCCTGGCTTGTTCGGTGAGCGCGGCCAGGAAGTCGTCGTGGACGCCTGGCGCGACCAGCACGCGGGTGGCCGCGGTGCAGTCCTGGCCCGCGTTGAAGTAGCCCGCCACCGCGATGGCCTCGGCCGCGGCCGCGACGTCCGCGTCGTCGAAGACCAGGACCGGCGCCTTGCCGCCCAGCTCCAGGTGGGTCCGCTTGAGGTCCGGCGCGGCGGCCGCCGCCACCTCCATGCCCGCGCGGGTCGAGCCGGTGATCGAGACGAACTGGGGCGTGCGGTGCGCGACGAGCGCGCGGCCCGTGTCGCGATCTCCCGTCACCACATTGAGTACGCCGGCCGGCAGGAACTCGGCGGCGATCTCGGCCAGCCGCAGAGTGGACAGGGGAGTGGTGTCCGAGGGCTTGAGCACGACGGTGTTGCCGGCCGCGATGGCCGGGGCGAACTTCCAGATCGCCATCATCAGCGGGTAGTTCCATGGGGTGACCTGGGCGCAGACGCCGACGGGCTCGCGGCGCACGTAGCTGGTGTGGCCGGCCAGGTACTCCCCGGCGGACCGTCCTTCGAGGACACGTGCGGCGCCGGCGAAGAACCGCAGCTGGTCCACGGCGGGCGGGAGTTCCTCGCTCATCGTCAGCGCGATCGGCTTGCCGGTGTTCTGGCTCTCCAGCGCGACGAGTTCCTCGGCTTGGGCCTCGACCGCGTCGGCGATCTTGAGGAGGGCGCGCTGGCGTTCCGACGGCGTGGTGTCGCGCCAGGTCTCGAAGGCCGTCGCCGCGGCCCGCATGGCGCGGTCCACGTCCTCCGCGCCGGAGACCGGAGCGCTCGCGAACACCTCGCCGGTGGTGGGGTCGATGAGGTCGGCGTGGCGCCCGTCGACGGGGGCCACCCACTCCCCGTTGATGAAGTTGCGCAGAACTCGGTCCATGGCCATCCTCACAACTGATTTCGTCGTAGGGAAGACCCTAGGCCACGGTATCCGCAATAGTCTAGGCTCGAAATCATGGCTGAGCCCTTCTGGATCGCCGGTACGCCGGAGCACGGGACCGATGATCTCGTCGTCACCCAACCCTATGACGGGGGCGAGGTGGGCCGGACCACGCTGGCCACCCCGGAGCAGGTCGACCGGGCGGTGCAGGCCGCCGCCGACGTCGCCGCCGAGGCCGCCGCGCTGCCCGCCGCCGCCCGAGCCG
>JABFYB010000197.1 GCA_013361475.1 Hamadaea sp. | reverse complement strand
GTCGAGAACGTGTTGAGGATCAGCTTCGCCGCGGTGGCCGCCTTCATCCGGGTCGAGCCGGTGATGATCTCCGGGCCGGTGTCGGCGGCGATGAAGATGTCGGCGTGCTCGGCCAGCGACGCCTGCGGGTTCGACGTGATCAGCCCGGTGGTCGCGCCCAGCTTGCGAGCCTGCCGCAGCGCCCCGCCGACGTATGGGGTGCCGCCGCTGGCGGCGACGCCGAGCACCAGGTCGCCCGGTTGGACGTCGGAGGCGTCGCGCGCCCCGGCGGTGTCGTCGTCCTCGGCCTGTTCGGCGGCCCGCCACAGGGCGTCCACGCCGCCCGCGACGTGCGGGACGACCTGGTCCGGGCGCAGCGCGTAGGTCGGGCGCAGCTCGGCGGCGTCGGCGAAGGCCACCCGGCCGGAGGTGCCCGCGCCGTAGTAGTGGATGCGGCCGCCGCCGGCCAGGGCGCGTACCCCGGCTTCCACGGCCTCGCCGATCTGGGGCAGTACCGCCGCCACCGCCGCCGGCACGGTCGCGTCGGCCTCGTTGATCAGCCGCAGGACGTCGGCCAGCGGCAGTTCGTCGATCCGCTCGGAGGCGGGGTTACGGCGTTCGGTCGGTGCGTCAGGTTCGACTTCCACGTACACGGTTGTTGGTCCTGCCTGCAGAGTGTCGGGACGAGACCGCGTCGTGCGCGCGGTCGAACGCCTCCCACGTCTGGTCCCCGCGTCGTTGTGCGAGCGCGGCGAACAGACAGTCGGCGACGTAGAGCTGAGCGATCCGGCTGACCGTCGCGCCGGTGCGGAAGAAGATGCTCTCCCGACCGGCGCTGGCCAGCACGATGTCGCTCATCTCGGCCAGGGGTGAGCGGGGGTAGTTGGTGATGGCCAGGGTGGTGGCGCCCCGCTGTTTCGCCACACGGACCGGGTCGAGCACTTCGACGGTGCGCCCCGAGTGCGACACCGCGATGACGACGTCCTGCGCGCTCAGGTGCGCCGCCGAGGCGACCGCCCGGTGCACGTCCGAGTACGCCAGGCAGGTGAGCCCGAGGTGGGACAGTTTGTGGTCGAGGTCGGCCACGACGACGTCGCTGGAGCCGACGCCGTACAGGTAGACCCGGTGCGCCCCGTTGAGGGCGTCGACCGCCGCCGCCAGCGCGTCCAGATCGAACGTGTCCACAGTGTCCTGGATGGCGCGCTGGGCGGCGTGAGCCATCTTCTGGGTGATGGCCGGCAGGTTGTCCTCGGGGGCGATGTCGGTCTCCGCGCCGATCGGCACGTGCCGGCCGGCCGACTGCTGCCGGTCGACCGCCACCGCCAGCAGCAGCCGCAGCTCGTGGTATCCGGTCAGGCCGACGTCGCGGCAGAACCGGGTGACCGTCGTCGCCGAGGTGCCGGCCCGCCGGGCCAGCTCCGAGATGCTGGCCCGGGCGATCTCCGACGGCTGCTCGATGACGAGCCGGCCGACGGCCTGTTCCGAGTCGGGCAGCGAGGGCAGCAGCCCCCGGAGCCGGGCCAGCAGGGAGTCGGCGTCGATCGGCGGGGTGTCACGCAGCGCACCCGAGCCGGAGGCGGCGGCGCCGGAGGAAACAGTCGTCATGCGCACATCATCCGTCACTTCATCTGACCGGCGGTCAGTCCGGCCTGGATTTGCCGTTGGAAGACGGCGTACACGACGAGGACGGGCAGCATGGCCAGGGTCAGACCGGCGAACAGCCGGGAGTAGTCACCCCGATAGCCCTCGCTGACCGCCAACGCGGCCAGTCCCTGCGCCAGGACGTACTTGTTCTCGTCCTTCAGCAGGACGACCGGCAGCAGGTACTGGTTCCAGTGCGCGAGGAAGTTGAAGATGCCGACGCTGATCAGGCCGGGCTTGGCCATCGGCAGCATCACCCGGAAGAACAGCCGGAACGGTCCGCAGCCGTCGATCAGGGCCGCCTCGCTGACCGCGGTGGGCAGCGTACGGAAGAACGCGGTGAGGAAGAAGACCGTGAACGGCAGCGAGTACGCCGTGTACACCAGCATCAGGCCGGGCAGCGTGTCGAGCATCCCCGCGTCGCGTACGACGAAGAACAGCGGCACGAACGCGAGCACGACCGGGAACATCATGCCGCCGACGAAGGCGAAGTAGATGATCCGGTTGCCCCAGAACTGGTAGCGGGCCAGGGCGTACGCCGCGGTCGCGCCGAGCAGCATGGTCAGCGTCAGCGAGCCGGCCAGCACGATGCCGGTGTTGACGAAGTACTGGCCGATGTGGCCGTGCGTCCAGGCTCGGCTGAAGTTGTCCCAGCGCAGCGAGCCCGGCAGACCCCACGGGTCGGACAGGATCTCGTTGTCGCTCTTGAACGCGCTCAGCACCGCCCACAGCAGCGGCAGCGCGGTGAGCAGACCCCAGACGAGCAGGAACGCGTGGGAGAAGACGTTGAGGGTGCCGTCGACCAGGCTCTTGCCGCCGGACCGCGTCGCCGGGCCCCGTCGCGCCGGTGCGGCCTCGGTCGCCGGGTCGGCCGAAGTCAGAGTGCTCACGACAGCTCGATCCTCTCGCGGCGGGTCAGTCGCAGTGCGACGACGGTGATGGTGAGGGTCAGGAAGAACATGACCACGCCGATGGCCGAGCCGTAGCCGAACTGCGAGTCGCCGAAGGACACGTCGTACACGCGCTCGCCGATGACGTCGGTGGAGAAGCTCGGCCCGCCGCGCGTCATGATCTGGACCAGTGCGAACGAGTCCATCGCGATGATGGCCAGGTACACCCAGGCGACCTGGATGGTGTCCCACAGCAGCGGCACGGTGATCTTGAACATGGTGGCGAACCGGCTGGCTCCGTCGAGCGCGGCGGCCTCGTAGATGTCCTTGGGCACCGACTGCATGGCCGCGCCGAACAGCACGACGTAGAAGCCGACGTTCGCCCAGACCATGACGGCCACGACCGCCCACAGGGCCACGTCGGGGTCGCCGAGCCAGATCTGCGCCAGGCCGTCGAGCCCGATCGCGCGCAGGCCGGCGTTCAGCAGGCCGGACCGTGGGTTGTAGACCTCGGTCCACAGCACGCCGATGACGGCGACCGACAGCATCTGGGGCGCGAAGTAGATCAGCTTGTAGATCGACGCGCCGCGTACGCCGGTGATCCGGCCGCTGCGCCCGCCGACGTTGAGCATCGTGGCCAGGAACAGCCCGAGCAGGATCGTGACGACGGGCAGCAGCAGGAGCAGCCACAGGTTGTGCAGCAGGGCGTTCCAGATGTGCTCGTCGTGCCACAGGCGCTTGAAGTTGTCGAGCCCGACGACGTTGTAGTTCCGTGAAAGCCCGTGCCAGTCCGTCGTGGAGATGACGAAGGTCTGCGCGTACGGGGAGATCACGAAGTACGCGTACAGCGCCAACGGGGGCAGCAGGAAGGTCGCCAGCAGCGGCCATCTCCCGTGCTTCACAGTGTCACCTCCCAAAGGGGGAGCCCTCGCCGGGCTCCCCCTCCGTCTAGCCGGATCACGCGGTGCGCTTGTACTTCTTGAAGGAGCTGTCGGCGGCGATCTCGTCGGCGCCCTTCTGACAGGCCTTGAGGAACTCCTCCGGCGTCGTACGCCCGGAGAAGAAGTCGCCGCACGCGGCGTCGACCAGGTTGCGCTCCAGCTTGCGGTAGTACACCGGGTACACCCAGTTGAAGCCGTTGGAGCCGGACGCCTTGAGCGCGTCGACGACCGAGGACAGGCCCGGCGGCAGGGTGACGCCGTCGGCGG
>JABFYB010000556.1 GCA_013361475.1 Hamadaea sp. | reverse complement strand
TCGCCCGCGCCTCGGCCTGCGAAGTCAGGAACGCCCGGACCTCCAGGTCCTCCAGCAGCACCTCGTTGATCTTCTGCTCGACGTCGACCAGTACGCTGCCGGGCACCGCGCCCGGAGTGTTGAAGTCGAACCGCAGCCGGCCGGGGGCGTTGAGCGAACCGGCCTGGGTCGCCGCCTCGCCGAGGAAGTTCCGCATCGTCTGGTGCACCAGGTGGGTCGCCGTGTGCGCCCGCGAGATCGCCTTGCGGCGGGTGATGTCGATCTCGGCGAAGCCGGCCTCGCCCGCCCGGACCTCGCCGGACAGCACCTTGACCTTGTGCACGATCAGACCCGGGATCGGCTTCTGCACGTCGAGGACCTGCACGCGCCCCGAGCCGACGGTGATGTATCCGGTGTCGGCCTGCTGGCCGCCGCCCTCGGCGTAGAACGGGGTGGTGTCGAGCACCAGCTCGATCAGGTCGCCCTCGCCGGCCACCGTCAGCGCCTCACCGGCCGGCGTCAGCAGACTGCGTACGCGCGACTCGCGGGCGATCTCGGCGTACCCGGTGAACTGAACCTCGCCGCCGGACTCCAGCGAACCCCGGTACGCCGACAGGTCGGCATGCCCCGTCTTGCGCGCCTGGGCGTCGGCCTTGGCCCGCTTACGCTGCTCGGCCATCAGCGACCGGAAGCCGTCGGTGTCCACCGACAGGCCCTGCTCGGCCGCGATCTCCAGGGTCAGGTCGATCGGGAAGCCGTACGTGTCGTGCAGCTGGAACGCCTTGTCGCCGGACAGCGTGCCGCCGCTGGCCTGCTTCGTCTCCGCGATCGCGGTGTCGAGGATCGTCGTGCCGGCCCGCAGGGTCGACAGGAACGCGTCCTCCTCCGCGTACGCGTACTGCGAGATGCGCTCGAAGTCGGTGGCCAGCTCGGGGTAGGACGGGGACATGCAGTCGCGCGCCACCGGCAGCAGCTGCGGCAGGGCCGGCTCCTGCCAGCCCAGCAGACGCATGGCCCGGATGGATCGCCGCATGATGCGGCGCAGCACGTAGCCCCGGCCCTCGTTGGACGGGGTGACCCCGTCGCCGATCAGCATCAGCGCCGTGCGTACGTGGTCGGCGATGACGCGCAGCCGGACGTCGTCGGGGTGCGACTCGCTGGCGGTGTGGGTATGCGTGACGTTGTACCGCTTGCCGGTCATCTCGCATGCCTTGTCGATCAGCGGGCGAACCTCGTCGATCTCGTAGAGGTTGTCGACGCCCTGCATGATCGAGGCCATCCGCTCCAGGCCCATGCCGGTGTCGATGTTCTTCGCCGGCAGCTCGCCCAGGATCGGGTAGTTCTCCTTGTCGGTGCCCGGGCCGCGCTCGAACTGCATGAAGACGTTGTTCCAGATCTCCATGTAGCGGTCCTCGTCGACGGCAGGACCGCCCTCCCGCCCGTACGCCGGACCGCGGTCGACGTAGATCTCCGAGCAGGGGCCGCACGGGCCGGGGATGCCCATCGACCAGAAGTTGTCGGCCTTGCCCCGGCGGACGATCCGCTCGGCCGGCAGCCCGACGCCGCGCCAGTAGTCGATGGACTCGTCGTCGTCCAGGTAGACGGTCGCCCAGATCTTCTCCGGGTCGAGGCCGAACCCGCCGGCCTCGATCGGGTTGGTGATCAGCTCCCAGGACAGCTTGATCGCCTCGGCCTTGAAGTAGTCGCCGAAGGAGAAGTTGCCGTTCATCTGGAAGAACGTGCCGTGCCGGCTGGTCTTGCCGACCTCGTCGATGTCCGGCGTCCGGATGCACTTCTGGACGCTGACCGCCCGGCGGAACGGCGCGGGCTGCTGGCCGAGGAAGTACGGCACGAACTGCACCATGCCGGCGTTGATGAACAACAGGTTGGGGTCGTCGATGGCGGGCAACGGGGCGCTGGGCACCACCGTGTGACCGTTCGCCTCGAAGTGGGCCAGGAACCGGCGCTTGACCTCGGCGGTTCTCATCGGCTTGTGTCACCTTCCTGCTGTTCTCTGAAGTACTGGCTCGAATAGAACTTCTCCCCGACCCCGCGAGCCCAGGGCAGGGCCGTGGCGTCGTCGAGCGCCACGCCGTCGGCGAACGCCCGGTGTATCTCATCTTCCCGCTCGGCCATGCCGTCGCGGACGTCCTCCACGAACTCGCGCACGGTCTCCCCGATCCCGCCGATCGAGGAGGACACGCTCTCGGCGATACCACCGGGCGTCAGCCGCTGCATACGCTTGCTCACCGCGCGTACGACCAAGGCCCCGATGGCCAGCCCCGCGCCCAGCCAGAGCAGCCGCTTCACCACTACCGCCCCCTCGCGGCCTTGCGCTGCGCCTTGAGCGTCGCGCGGACTGCCTTCTCGTCGTCGGCCTGGCGGCGCGCGGAGTTGGCGCGGCGCAGGCCGTAGCTGAACGCGGCCGCCTTGACCAGCGGGCTCGACGCCGCGGCCGAGACGACGCCGACCAGGTTGGCCACGTTGGCGGTGGCGGCCTGGGCGTGCTGCGTCATGGTGTCGACCCGGGCGAGCTGCACGTTCACCCCGTCCAGAGTGACCTGGACCTGGCCGAGCGCGGTGTTCACGTTGTCCACCGTGCCGTGCACCTCGTCGAGCAGCGGACCTGTGCGGACCTGAACATCCTTCAGGGTCTGCGTCGCGGCGTCGATGGTGTGCCGCAGCCGCAGCACGGGCACGACCAATGCGAGCATCAGCACCGCGAACGCCCCCGCGGCGACCAACGCCGCGATCTCCCAACCACGCATGGCGCGGCCTCCCTCGACTCAGCCCGACGTGCAGACCTTACCTTTTCGGCCGCGTTGCGCCCCTTGCGCCCCGCTGATCTCGGACGGCTAGGGCCCGGGGGAGGCGGTCGCGTCGGCGCCGGTCCGGTTCAGCCGGTCGTCGGCGATGGCGTTGTAAACCTTGAACGACACCAGCGAACCGCTGCAGTCCTGCGGAGCGGGCGAGGCGGCCGTCGATCCCGACGGGTCCGGCGCGACCGTCGGCCGGTTGCGCAGCAACTCGTCGGTGCACGGCTTGTTCCTTACCCAAAGGTCGAGTGTGTACTCGTCCTTGCGCCAGCAGGTGTAGTGGCCCTCCACTGTGACCCCAGCCGTCTGCATCGGGCAGTCCGGCACCTTCCAGCGCTGCCATCCGGCGTCCTGCAAGGCCTGCACGTAAGCGGTGTTGGTCTCGTCGGGCGACTTCTGCGACGACACGTCCCGCTCGCGGTAACGGCATTCGATGACGCACCACCGGCTGCCGTCGACCTCGTCGGCGTGGCTGGTCGCGGCCCAGGACGGCACGTCGAGCGCGTCGAGCGAGGTGAACACCGGGTCGCGGGTCGCCGCCTGCACCAGCAGGTACAGCGGCAGCGCGCCGAGCACGGTCACGACGACCGCCATGAGGGTCAGCATCCGCAGACGCTGGCGCTCCCGCATTCGTTTACGCAGCTCCGACCGGGCGTCCCGGATCGCACCCACGCCGGCCTGCAGGCCGGACTTCGCGGATCGGGGACGCGGCGGGCCGTCCAGGCCGAAGTCGTCGGGATCACCGGGCCGCATCGGAGCGCCGGGTCCGCCCATCCCGCCGGGCGGCATCCCGCCTGGCGGCATCACACCGGGCGGCATCGCGGGGCCGCCGGGTCCGCCCGGCATGGGCGGTGCGGGAGGTGCACCGACGCCCGGTCCGGACGCCATCCGGCCCGGCCCGCCGTCGCTCGGTCCCCCAGGCCC
>JABFYB010000273.1 GCA_013361475.1 Hamadaea sp. | reverse complement strand
CGAGGAGTGTTCGGTGGACCCGCTCGACCGCATCGATGAGATCATCGCCATGGTGGAGAGCGCTCGGTCGGTGCCCATGTCGCGCAACTGCATGGTCGACCGCGGCGAGATGATCGGCGCTCTCGACGAGTTGCGCGCGGATCTCCCCGCCGAGCTGCGTAAGGCAGCCGCGCTCCTGGAAGAACGCGACAACATCCTGGACGCCGGACAGCGCGAGGCGGACCGGATCATCAACGAGGGTGAGCGAGAGCACTCCCGGCTCGTCTCCATGCATGAGATCACCGTTTCGGCCGAGCACGAGGGCAATCGCATCATCTCCGAGGCCCGGGCCGAGGCCCAGCGGCTGCGGGAAGAGGTCGACGACTACGTCGACACCGCGCTGGCCAACTTCGAGCAGTTCCTGACCCGGGCCCTGGCCTCGATCGAGCGCGGGCGGGACAAGATGCACGCCCTGCGGGAGATCGGGCAGTTCGTCCCCGGTGAGGACGAACGTCCCCTGCCGTCCCTCTGACGCCGGTGAGGCCCAACCCCCGGTTGGACGGGCGCCCGCGCTTCCAGGTAATCTTCTACGTCGGCCCTCACTGGCCGGAGTCTTACTATGCGTGATCATCAGCCGAAGCACCTCGATGCCCGGGCGCCGCTTGTCCTCGACACGAGGGAACTGCCGCGCCGCCCGGGGGCGATGCGTGCCCTGAAACTGGTTGTTCCCGCACCGGCGGACCTCGGCTTGGAACTGATCGGCGTGCCGGAAGGCGGCGACCTCACCCTCGATCTGAGGATGGAGTCGGTCTCCGAGGGCGTGCTCGTCTCCGGCACCGTTCACGGTGCGCTGGAGGGCGAGTGCGGCCGGTGCCTGCGCCCGATCACCGACGAGATCACCGTGCGGATCCAGGAGCTTTACGCGTACCCGGACTCCGCGACGGACGAGACGACGGACGAGGACGAGATCGGCCGGCTTCAGGACGACCTGTTCGACCTGGAACCGGCGCTGCGGGATGCGGTGGTGCTCGCACTGCCGGTCAACCCGCTCTGCGAGCAAGACTGCCCGGGACTGTGCCCCGACTGCGGGGTGCATTGGGACGAGCTGCCGGAGGGGCATACCCACGAGCAGGTCGACCCGCGCTGGGCGGCCCTGAGCAACCTGACCGTGAGCACTGAGGAGTAACTACCGTGGCTGTCCCGAAGCGGAAGATGTCGCGCAGCAACACCCGTCACCGCCGGGCGCAGTGGAAGGTCTCCGCTGTCGCGACCGTCGCCTGCCCCCAGTGCAAGTCGCCGAAGCTTCCGCACGGCGCCTGCACCGTCTGCGGCACCTACAACGGCCGTCAGGTCCTCTCGGTCTGACCGCACGCCGGTGACTCTCGACGTCACCCGGAAAGACGATCTTCGCGCCGGTCGGTCCGTGCACAACGGGCCGGCCGGTGACGTGTCGACAGGACCCGTCAAGATCGCCGTCGACCTCCTCGGCGGGGACGATGCTCCCGCCGTCGTGGTGGGCGGCGCTCTGCGGGCTCTGGCCGTCGATCCGGGGCTGCGCCTGATCCTGGTCGGCCCGTCCGACGTGGCCGACGCGGTGATCCGCGCCCTGTCTCCCGCCGATCGCGAGCGGGTCGAAATCCACGCCGTCTCCGGCGTCGTCGCCATGGCCGATCCGCCGGCCCGCGCCGCGTCGGGCGAGACGAGCATCCGGGCTGCCGCGCATGCCGTCGCCACGGGCGCCGCCGACGCCATGGTCTCCGCCGGTTCCTCCGGCGCGACGGTCACCGCCGCCGTGCTGGCCCTCGGCCGGTCGCCGGGCGTACGCAAACCGCCGCTGGCGGCCTGGCTGCCGACGCTGCGACCCGGTCAGGAGACGCTGCTCCTCGACGTCGGCGGCTCGATGGACTGCACCGTCGCCGTGCTGGCCGCCCACGCGGGGCTCGGCACGGCGTACTGGTCTCAGCACACTGGACACGATCGCCCGCGCGTCGGGCTGCTTTCGGTCGGCCGGGAGCCGGGCAAGGGCGACCGCGTACGCCGCGCGGCCGAGCAGGCGTTCGCGGCGACGGACGGCTTCGTCGGCCTGGTCGAAGGTGACGACGTCCTGACCGGTGACCGTGCCGATGTGGTGGTCACCGATGGCTTCACCGGTAATGTGCTGCTCAAAGGGATCGAAGGGGCGTACCGTCTGGCGACAGCGGGAGTCCACGGCGCGTCGCACGGGATGGTCCGCGCAGCCGTCTTACTCGGAGTGCCCGGCGTGGTCGTGGTCTGCCACGGCGCGGCCGACGACGGCGACCTGGCCTCGGGGCTCGCGGAGGCGGCCCGCCTGGTGCGAGCCGAGCAGGAAGTCGGGACCCAGCGGGAGGTCCGGGCCGGGCAAGACGGAGAGCGGGAGGGTCACCGGTGAAGAAGCGTCCAGCACTGTCGCATCTGGAGGAAGCCCTCGGCGTCACGATCGAGGAGCCGCTCCTCGAGCTCGCGCTCACCCACCGGTCGTACGCCTACGAGAACGGCGGCATCCCCACCAACGAGCGGCTGGAGTTCCTCGGCGACGCGGTGCTGGGCGTGGTCGTCACCGACGCGTTGTTCCGCGACCATCCGGAGCTGGCCGAGGGGCGGCTGGCCAAGCTGCGGGCCAGCGTCGTGAACTCGCGGGCGCTGGCCAGCGTCTCCCGGACGCTCAGCCCGCACGGCCTGGGCGCGTACCTGTTGCTGGGCAAGGGCGAGGAGGGCACCGGCGGCCGGGACAAGGACTCGATCCTGGCCGACGCCCTGGAGGCGGTGCTGGGCGCGATCTACATCGAGCACGGCATCGAGACCGCCACCTCGGTCATCCTCAAGCTCTTCGACCCGTTGATGAGCGAGTCCGCCCGCAAGGGCGTGGGCCTGGACTGGAAGACCAGCCTCCAGGAGCTGACCGCGATGCACGGCTGGGGTGTCCCGGAGTACGAGGTCACCGAGGAGGGACCGGACCACGCCAAGGCGTTCACCGCGTGGGCCGTCGTCGGCGGCGAGCGGTTCGGCGGCTCGCGGGGCCGGACGAAGAAGGAGGCCGAGCAGCGTTCGGCCGAGGAGGCGTTCCTCGTGCTGAGCAATCGCGCGGTGGACGAGAACCATCCCGAGGCGGAGGGGTCCGATGCCGGAGCTGCCTGAGGTCGAGACGGTCCGCCAGGGCGTCGAGCGCTGGGTGACCGGCCGGACCGTCGCGGCGGCCGAGGTGCTGCATCCGCGCGCGGTTCGGCGGCACGTCGCGGGCGCGGAGGACTTCGTCGCGGCGCTGCGCGGCGTCAAGGTGCTCGGCGCGCGGCGGCGTGGCAAGTACCTGTGGTTGCCGCTCGACAGCGGTGACGCCGTCGTGGGCCACCTCGGCATGTCCGGCCAGCTGCTCGTGCAGCCGCCGGACGCCGAGGACGAGAAGCACCTGCGGATCCGGTTCCGGTTCGAGGACGGCGAGTCCGAGCTGCGCTTCGTCGACCAGCGGACGTTCGGCGGGCTGGCGCTGTCCCGCGGCGGGGCCGAACTGCCGGCCGAGATCGCGCACATCGCCCTCGACCCGTTCGACGCCGGCTACCGCGAGGCCGCGGTCGCCACGGCGCTACGGGCCCGCAAGACCGAGGTCAAGCGCGCGCTGCTCGACCAGACGCTGATCTCCGGCGTCGGCAACATCTACGCCGACGAGGCGCTGTGGCGGGCCAAGCTCCACGGCGGGCGGCCCACCGACCGGCTCAGCCAGGCCGCCGCGCTCACCCTGCTCGGCCACTGCCGCGACGTCATGGCCGAGGCGATGGTCGCCGGCGGCACGAGCTTCGACGCGCTCTACGTCAACGTCAACGGCGAGAGCGGCTACTTCGACCGGTCGCTCAACGCGTACGGCCGCGAGGGAGAGCCCTGCTCGCGCTGCGGGTCCGCGATCCGGCGCGAGTCCTTCATGAACCGCAGCTCGTTCAGCTGCCCGCGCTGCCAGCCGCCGGGGAGGGCTCGCCCGAGCCGCCAGTAGCGCTTTCAGCCGCGGGTCACGGTGCGGTGACGTAAAGCTCGAAACCCTTGTCCCGGCACGCTTTCATCGCGCGGTCCACGTCCGGTCCCTGCACGTAACAGACAGGGGTACGCCCAGCGGCGCGCGCGTCTTTCACCACTTCGGGACTGGCCCCCACCGCGTCGAACACGGCGACCTCGTTCGGGGCGTACTCGTCGGGGTCGAATTCGCGCAGGTCAGTCCGGGCGCGGCCGATCACCATCAAGACGACGACGACGGCCGCGCCGAGGAGGAGGATCGTGACGATCTTCTTCACCGCTGCGCGGCTTCACGCGGTGGCGAGCGCCGGAGCGAGACAACCCGCCGAGGTCGCGACGCCCCAGGCGGCGCCCCGCCCGCGCATCAGCTCTAGGCATTGCTCCATGCGTTCGCCCGGCACCCCGTGCACGACGTGCCCGTCACCGGGGCGTACGCCGTCCTCGGTGCCGGCCTGGTAGTCGATCCAGTCGCCTTCGAAGGTGCAGATGATGGCGCCCAGGCCCCGATAGAGGCTGTCCGTCGGACGGCCCGGGTTCAGCAGGATCGTGTCGAAGCCCAGCCGGCGCGCCGCGCGTACCGCCATCGCGACCGGGCCGATGGAGAACGGGCTGGTCGGGACCTGGTCGAAGAAGAGGCCGCCGACCGCCTGGGCGCCCCACTCGTCGAGTTCGGCCTTGACCGACTCCACCGGCCGCGAGCCGAAGGCGAGATCGAGGTACCCCAGCGGGACGCCGGCGTTGACGGGTCCGGCGACCGGATGCGCGTAGATCGTCAGGTGTCTGCCCACACCGACGTCAACGATTTGCCCGAATGCCGCGCGACTGTCACTGAATTGACAGTGCCGTCGACGCCCGCTCCGGCGGTGTCACTGCCGCCCGAAGTCCTGCGTCCAGTACGGTGTCGACTTCCGGTACGCCAGCCCCACGCCGATCGCCTTCAGATCGCAGTTGAGGATGTTGGCCCGGTGCCCGGAGCTGTCCATCCACCCTTTCATGACGGCCGCCGCGTCGGCATACCCGTACGCGATGTTCTCGGCGGCCGCAGCGCTGCGCGGATAGCCGGTCGCCGCGATCCGGTCGACGAAGGACGATCCGTCCGGTCCGGTGTGGCTGAAGAAGTTCTTCTCGGCCATCAGCGCGCTGTACGCCCGAGCCGCCTTGTGCAGCCGGGCGTCGTTGCGCAGCTTGCCGCAGCCGGCCTTCACCCGTTCGGCGTTCACGAGGTCGAAGACCTTGTTCTCGATCGAGGTGATCCGGTCCAGCGGGCTCGGCGAGGCTTTGGTGGGCGACGGCTTCGCGGAGGCGGAGGCGGATGGCGTACTTCCCGAGGGCGTCGCCGTGAGGGGTGAACCGGAGGGGGTCGCGCCCGGCGGGGTCGCGGTGGAAGCCCCGGACGACACGCCCGACCCCGGGTCGCCCGACGCCGACGAGGCGGAGAGGTTCGGGGCGAACAGCGCGACGGTGGCGAAAAGTCCGACGATCAGGATCACGGCGAGCAGGAGAGCGAGCGCCAACGGCAGCGGTGACCTGCTCGGAGCCCGGTGCAGCGGCCTGTTGGGGGAGGGGTGCACCCGCCGAAGCTATCCGGACGGCCGGACACCGGCAACCCAGCGGACGTGTCAGATCACGACAGATCGGGAACGGGACGTAATGGGCGTCACCGGGTGGCGCGGCTTGACTCCGACTCCCGATCGGCGGAGTATGGAATCCGACGCCGTATCGCGCCCTAACCGTGTCCACCCACATGCGCCGTGGGCCGGCTGCCGCGAGACAAATGGGCGCGTGTCAACCGGCATACCGGTGGCGCAGAACAAGGAGATGAAATGGCGAAGGCCCTCTTTGGCCACGTCACGATGGCACCAGACCGGCGCCTTCTGGACGAGGTCACCAAGTTGCGTGCCCGGGTGAACTCGCTGGAGTTCGAGAACACCCGCCTGCGGGCGGAAAACGACCGGCTGGCCGCTGCGGTCGCTGGGAGCGAGAACGACGAGTTCCTCCGTCTCGCCGAGACGGCCATGGCCTGATTGGTCCGGCCGGAAGAACCTGATAGCGCGCCTGCCACGATCGGTGGCGGCGCGCTGTTGTCTGTCCGCCCCCTGCTCGCCCCCCACCGTCCTTTCCGCGCGATCATGAACTAACGGTCGTGATCCACCGGTGTGTCCTGTCCGCCGGACCATGATCGATCCCGCTAGTTCATGATCAATTTAGCCGTGACCTGTGCTTGTGTAGCGCTGTCGGATAGTGGGTAGGTGGCCCCGGCACCTCGTCCCGCCGCGCCGCCGCCGACGCCGGACCCCGAGCGGGTAGGCTCCACCTCTGCACCTTCACGAGACAGCGGAGACCCGTGCACCTCAAGACCCTGACGGCGAAGGGGTTCAAGTCCTTCGCCTCCACGACCAAGTTGCAGCTGGAGCCGGGAATCACCTGCGTGGTGGGGCCCAACGGCTCCGGCAAGTCGAACGTGGTCGACGCCATCTCCTGGGTCCTCGGCGAGCAGGGCGCCAAGGCGCTGCGCGGCGGCAAGATGGAAGACGTCATCTTCGCCGGGACCGCCGGTCGCCCGCCCCTGGGTCGCGCCGAGGTCACCCTGACGATCGACAACGGTGACGGCGCGCTGCCGATCGACTACTCCGAGGTGTCGATCACGCGGCGGATGTTCCGCTCCGGCGAGAGCGAGTACGAGATCAACGGCGATCGTTGCCGGTTGATCGACATCCAGGAGCTGCTCTCCGACTCCGGCATCGGCCGGGAGATGCACGTCATCGTGGGTCAGGGCCAGCTTGACGCCGTGCTGCACGCCAAGCCGGAAGACCGCCGCGCCTTCATCGAGGAGGCCGCGGGCGTCCTGAAGCACCGCAAGCGCAAGGAGAAGGCGCTGCGGAAGCTGGACGCGATGCAGGCCAACCTCAACCGGCTCAACGACCTGACCACCGAACTGCGGCGGCAGCTCAAGCCGCTCGGCCGGCAGGCCGAGATCGCCCGGCGGGCCGCCGGCATCCAGGCCGATCTGCGCGACGCCCGGCTCCGGTTGCTCGCCGACGACCTGCACACGCTGCGCAGCACCCTGGATCGGGAGATCGCCGACGAAGCCGCGCTGCGCGACCGGCGGCGCACCGTCGAAGCCGAGTACGCCCAGGCGCAGCGCCTGCTGCACGAGCTGGAGACCGCGCACGCCGCCGACGCTCCGGCCCTGCAAGCCGCGCAGGACACCTGGTACCAGCTGTCCACTCTCCAGGAACGCTTCCGGTCGACCGCCCAGCTCGCGGCGGAGCGCCTCCGGCACCTGTCCGCCCCGGCCGAGGACGAGCAGCGGCGGCGTGACCCCGACCAGCTCGTCGAGGAGGCCGAGGCGGTCCGCGACGAGGAGATCGCGCTCCGTGAGGCGCTGGAGATCGACAAGGACCGGCTCAACGAGGCGATCGCCGCCAGGCAGCGGCTGGAGCACGAGCTGGCCGCGGCCGAGAAGGCGCTCGTCGCCGCGGTCAAGGCCATCGCCGACCGCCGGGAAGGGCTGGCCAAGCTCGCCGGCCAGGTCGCCAGCGCGCGTACGCGGACGACGACGGCCGCCGAGGAGATCTCCCGGCTCAGCGCCGCGTACGCCGACGCCGCCGCGCGTGCCGGTCAGGCGCAGGAGGAGGTGGACGTCGCCAACGCCGAGTCCACCGAGGCCGACCGCGACAACGTGGCCCTCGACGAGGCGCTCGCGGTGGCGACCGCCGCCCTCGCCGAGGCCAACGAACAGCTGAAACTGCTCTCCGACGCGGAACGGACGACGGAGAAGGACGCGGCGAGCTGGCGGGCGCGGGCCGAGGCCCTGTCGCTCGGACTGCGCCGGAAGGACGGCGCGGGCGCGCTGCTCGGCCGGGCGGACGACGTGCCGGGGTTGCTGGGCAGTGTCGCTTCGCTGCTCACCGTCGAGGCGGGCTACCAGGGCGCGATCGCCGCCGCCCTCGGTGGGCTGGCCGACGCCGTCGTCGTCGCCGGAGTCGACGAGGCCGCCGAGGCGATGCGCCTGCTCAAGATCTCCGACGCCGGACGGGCTTCGATGCTTGTCAGCGGGCGCGGCGTGACCCGGCCGCCCGCGGTCGCCCTGCCGGGCGGCGCCCGGTGGGCGAGCGACCTGGTGCGGTGCTCCGAGGAGTTGCGCCCGGCCGTCGACAAGGCGCTCGCCGAGGTCGCCGTGGTCGCCGATCTGCGGCAGGCGACCGAGCTGGTGTCGGCGTACCC
This sequence comes from Hamadaea sp., assembly GCA_013361475.1. Lineage (GTDB taxonomy): Bacteria > Actinomycetota > Actinomycetes > Mycobacteriales > Micromonosporaceae > Hamadaea. The sequence continues at coordinate 7,236 of JABFYB010000273.1, read as the reverse complement.
GCAGCTCCGGGCGGTCACCCCGGAGGGCGACGTCATCGGGGCGTACGCCGCCGCCGGTGGGTCGGCCAAGGAGCCCAGCCACATCGAGACCCAGGCCGCCGTCGACGAGGCCGACCAGAAGCGCGCCGCCGCCGAGGCTGAGTTGTCGCGGCTGCGCCACCAGATCACCGCGTCCCGCGAAGTCATCGCCGAACGCAAGAAGACGGTCGACGACGCCGCGGCGGCCAAGCGCGCGGCCGAAGGCGAGCGCAACGCCGTCGCCCGGCACCTCGCCGAACTCGGTGCGGCCGCCCGGTCGGCCCGAGCCGAGGCGGATCGGCTCGCCCTCGCCCGGGACAAGGCGGTGGCCAGCCGCGAGGAGGACCTCGAACGCCTCGCCGAGCTGGAGGAGCGCCTCGAACTCGCCCAGGACACCCCGATCGAGGAGGATCCCTCGTCGGCGGAACGGGACCGGCTCGCCGCGTTGGTGCCCCAGGCCCGGCAGAACGAGATGGAAGTCCGCCTCGCTGTGCGTACAAGTGAGGAACGGGTCTCGAGCATCGCGGGCCGGGCGGATTCCCTGTTGCGCCAGGCGCAGGCCGAACGGGCCGCGAGAGAACGGGCGGCCGCTCGGCGCGCGGCCCGGGAACGCGGCGCCGGCATCGCGCGAGCCGTGGAGAGTGGCGCGCGCCTGGCCCTGCAGCAGTTGTCCGGCGCTCTGACGATGGCCGCGAGCCGCCGCGACGAGCTCGCGGAGGCGCGGACCGCGCGGGAGGCCGAGCTGGCCGAGGTACGCGCGGACGCCAAGCGGCTCGGCGGCGACCTGGACCGGCTGACGAGCGAGGTGCACCGGGACGAGGTCGCCCGGGCCGAGCAGCGGCTGCGTATCGAGCAGCTGGAGGCCAAGGCGGCCGAGGAGTACTCGATCGACGTCGACACCCTGCTCGGCGAGTACGGCCCGCACGTTCCCGTGCCCGTCCTGGGGGACGAGGAGACCGACCCCATTCCCTACGACCGGGCGATCCAGGAGAAGCGCGCCGCCAAGGCGGAACGCGAGCTGGCGCTGCTCGGCAAGGTCAACCCGCTCGCCCTGGAGGAGTTCGCGGCGCTGGAGGAACGCTACAAGTTCCTGTCCGACCAGCTCGAAGACCTCAAGGCCACGCGGAAGGACCTGCTGACCGTCGTCAAGGACGTCGACGACCGCATCCTGCAGGTCTTCGCCGACGCGTTCCACGACACCGCGCGGGAGTTCGAGCAGGTCTTCAAGGTGCTGTTCCCGGGCGGCGAGGGCCGGCTGATCCTCACCGACCCCGAGGACATGCTCACCACCGGCGTCGAGGTGGAGGCGCGCCCGCCGGGCAAGAAGATCAAGCGGCTGTCGCTGCTGTCCGGTGGCGAGCGGTCGCTGACCGCGGTCGCGCTGCTCTGCGCGATCTTCCGCGCCCGCCCCAGCCCGTTCTACATCATGGACGAGGTGGAGGCGGCGCTCGACGACGTCAACCTCGGCCGCCTGATCACCCTCTTCGAGCAGCTCCGCGAGAAGAGCCAGCTGATCATCATCACCCACCAGAAGCGCACCATGGAGGTCGCCGACGCGTTGTACGGCGTCACCATGCGCGCCGGGGTGACCGAGGTGATCAGCCAGCGACTGTCTCGTGAGGACGATTGATGACCGGCGTACGCGAACCCGCGAAGGCCTTGCTGCTCGACCTGGACGGAGTGCTGCGCCACTACGACGGCGCGATCGACGCGGCGATCGAGGACCGGCACTTCCTCGAACCCGGGGCGATCTTCCAGGCGGCGATGGAGCCCGATCGGTACCGGACACTGGTCACCGGCGGGTGGACCCGGGCCGAATGGCTCGCCGACGTCGGCTCGGCGCTCGGCCTGACCGACGCTGACGTGGACGAGCTGGCCCGGTACCGGGGGTACATCGACCGCGAGGTGCTGGAGTTCGTCCGGGAGGTACGCGCGGCCGGCGTCCCCGTCGCGCTGTGCTCGAACGCCCCCCGCGACCTGGGCGACGACCTCGTCCAGCTGGGCATCGCCGAGGACTTCGACGCCGTCGTCAACTCCTCCGACCTCGGGTACGCCAAACCGCAGCCCGAATACTTCCAGGCGGCCTGCGTCGCCGTACGCACAGTGCAGCGCTACTGCCTGTTCGTGGACGACTCACAACGCAACGTTGAAGGAGCCCGGCGGGTCGGGATCGCCGCCTTCCGGTGGAGTGGACACGCCGACCTTCCGTACCTGAAGGCGGCCCTGGGCCTCTGACGGGCCTTGCCGTCGCTTCAGCTTTCGCTGCAGATCACGGTTATGCATGCGATCTTGGACACGGTAAGCATGCATAACCGTGATCCGCTGGGAAAGCGGCGGCGGGTGAAAGCGGCGGGCGGGCTGGTGCGCCAGATGCGTCAGAGGTACTGACCGACTCGTTCCTCTTCGACCGGGGCGGTGAGCGCCCCCGAGCGGAGGGCGTACAGCTCGGCGAGGGTCGCGCCGCGGGACGGGATGCCGGTCGGCGTACCGAGCCAGCTCGCGGCCTCGGTGTGGGGCAGCGCGGTGACCTCGATCCGGGCGAGGCACCGGCCGGGGCGCAGAACCGCCGGGTGCAGCCGCGCGAGATCTTCGTTCGTGGTGATCGCGACCAGCACGTTGCGCCCCTGCCCGAGCAGCCCGTCGGTGAGGTTGAGCAGCCGGGACAGCGCCTGCCCGGTCGACTGCTTCGCCTCGCCCCGGATGAGTTCGTCGCAGTCTTCCAGGAGCAGCATCCGCCAGCGGGGGCCCTCTTCGTCGTCGTCCAGGCCGACCGCCATGCTCATCAGGTACGACGGCGTACCGAAGAGCACTTCCGGGTCGATGACGGCGTCGATCCGGCACCAAGAACGCCATTCGCGCGCGAGGCTCCGCAACACCGTCGTCTTGCCGGTGCCGGGTGGGCCGTGCAGGAGCAGCAGCCGCCCGTCGATCGTGTCCGGCGTGAGCGCCATCAACCGGTCGAACTGCTCGGCGACCGCGTTTGCGTAGTTCCGCCGCAGCTCGGGCCACGGCGTGGTGGCGATCTTGCGTACCGCGCGACGGGGTCCGTTGCCCGTGAAGTGGGCGAAGCCGACCTCGACGGTCTCGGTGTCGGTGGGCTCCGGCTCCTGAACGTCCTTGACGCTCTCCTCGAGCACCGTCCGGGCCAGGTCGGCGGAGGCCGCCGTGACGGTCACCACGGCGGAACCGCCGCGCCAGCGTACGGCGCGCAGCGTCCAGCCGTCGCCGGTGGCCAGGTGCGAGCTGGTGCCGTCGTCCCGGGCGGCGCGCCGGATCTCGGCTCCGGCCGGCAGGAGCAACGCGTCCGCCCGCACCCGTTCCAGGCGCTGCGTACGCGCGAAGGGCTGAGCGCCCGTCGCGAACTCGGCGAGCGCCATGGCGTCGATCACGTCGACCGGAGAGTCGGCGTCATCCAGGTAAAAGGTGTGCGGGAAAGACACTCGACCATGATCGGGGCAACGCCCCCGGTCGATCAACGGATTTCGGGTGACGGCGAGCGCCGCCGTGCCGACGCCGGACGGCGGGAGTCTGAGAGGATGACTGGATGGAAAACCTCGTCATCCCTCTGGTGGTGCTGATCGTTCTGATCGGCGCCGCGCTCGTCGTCTTCGCAGTTCGTCGCTCTCGCCGCGGCGTTCCGCCGCAGCCGTCCGCGCCGAGTGCCGAGGTCACGACTCCCGACGAGGTCGCACCACCGGTCGAGCCGCCCGCCGCCGTCGTGGTCGAGCCCAAACCGGAGGTCCACCTAGAGCCGAAACTGGAGGTCAAACCCCAGGTCGAGGTTCCTGAGCCCACCGCCGGCCGACTCGTACGCCTGCGCAGCCGCCTGTCCCGCAGTCAGAACGCCCTCGGCCGAGGCCTGCTCGCCGTCCTGTCCCGGGATCGCCTGGACGAGGACGGCTGGGAGGAGATCGAGGAGAGCCTGATCATGGCGGACGTCGGCGTCGAGGCGACCGGTCAGATCGTCGCCAAGCTGCGCGAGCGCACCCGCGTCCTCGGTACGCGTACCGTCGCCGACGTCAAGACGCTGCTCGCCGAGGAATTGACCGAGGCGCTCGACCCGAAGCTCGACCGATCGCTGAAGGCGACGCCGCAGGACGGCCGCCCGGCCGTGATCCTGGTCGTCGGGGTGAACGGCGCCGGCAAGACCACGACCTGCGGAAAGGTCGCCCGGGTGTTGGTCGCCGACGGCCACAGCGTCGTCCTCGGGGCGGCCGACACCTTCCGGGCCGCCGCCGCCGACCAGCTCGCCACCTGGGGCAGCCGGGTCGGCGCGACCGTCGTCCGGGGGCCGGAGGGCGGTGACCCGGCCGCCGTGGCGTACGACGCGGTCAAGCAGGGAATCGACACCGGCGTGGACACGGTGCTGATCGACACCGCGGGCCGACTGCAGAACAAGATCGGCCTGATGGACGAGCTGGGCAAGGTCAAGCGGGTAGTGGAAAAGCACGGTCCGGTCGACGAGACCCTGCTCATCCTGGACGCCACGACCGGGCAGAACGGCCTGGAGCAGGCCCGCGTCTTCATGGAGGTCTGCGACGTCACGGGTGTCGTGCTCACGAAGCTGGACGGAACCGCCAAGGGCGGTATCGTCATCGCTGTGCAGCGCAAGCTCGGGATCCCGGTCAAACTGGTCGGACTCGGCGAGGGCCCGGACGACCTGGCCCCGTTCGAGCCCGCCGCCTTCGTCAGCGCTCTGCTGGGCACCGAGCACCCGGACGCCGTGTGACTGTGGACTATGAGATCCCGCTGCGCGGAGGCAACGTCTCGACCGTAGTGCGGGTGGGAGACACCGTACGCCGGAACGCCGGGCCCTGGACGCCGTCGGTCCACGCTCTGCTGCGCCATCTGGAGCACGCCGGGTTCACCGGCTCGCCTCGGGCGCTCGGCATGGACACGCAGGGCCGCGAGGTCCTCTCCTACCTGACCGGCGAGTGCGGCGAATATCCGCTCAAGCCTTACTGGGTGACCGACGAGGCGCTCGTCACCGTCGCCACCATGCTGCGCATGTTCCACGACGCACAGGCCGGTTTCCGGCCGCCGCCCGGGGCGGTGTGGCGGTCGTTCGGCCCACCTCCGCCGGACGCCGAGGTCATCTGCCACCACGACGCCGCGCCGCACAACGTCATCTGGCGACCGGACGGCACGCTGGCGATGATCGACTTCGACCTGGCTTCGCCGGGCGCCCGGATCTACGACGTCGCATACGCCGCCTGGACCTGGGTGCCGCTGTTCAGCGACCGGGATTCGGTGACCCTCGGGTGGCACCGGCCCGACCGGCCCCGCCGGCTGCGGCTGTTCGCCGACGCGTACGGGTTGATCCCGCGGGACCGCCATCGCCTCGTCCGCACGATCCGCAAACGCATCGTCGACCACGTCGAGGGGATCCGCCGGATGGCGGCCGCGGGCGATCCCGCGTTCGTCCGGATCGTCAACAAGGGCCACCTTCGTCGCCCGATGCGTGACCTGCGCCTGCTCGACTACGAGCGCTACACGCTGGAGCACGCCCTCCGCTGAGCGAGCACGGCCGCTCCGCTGAGCGGAGGCTTCGGCTACTGCGCTGGATCAGGGTTCCGGGTCGAATCATCGACCAAGATTCGACCGAGAACCCTGATCCGGCGCAAAACGCCCGGGCCGCGACGGCCCGTGAGGATTTCTTCACACGCCGGAAACACTTCGTGACACACACGAAACCGCGCAACGTGAATGCGTGAAACACGCGCCCGGAAAGCTCCCCCAACAACCGGCGCAGCGGCGATGCGGCCCCAGCCGGGAGGGAGAATTCCACTCACTGAGGAGGGCACGTGCTGCTCCTGGAGGACGCGCCGACGATCGACACCGGGAACACGACCTGGTTGCTCGTCTCCAGCGCACTTGTGTTGCTCATGACGCCAGGTCTCGCCTTCTTCTACGGCGGTCTCAACCGGGCCAAGAGCGTACTGAACATGATGATGATGAGCTTCGTGACGATCGGGCTCGTCTCCGTTCTGTGGACCATCTACGGCTTCTCGCTGGCCTTCGGCGCCAACGACAACGCTTCGGTGAACGACTACCTCGGCAGCTTCACGGCGTACCTGGGCGGCAACACCGGCGACACGTTCAGCGCGCTCTGGGGCACCACCGGCATCCCGGTCTTCGTCTTCATGGCGTTCCAGATGATGTTCGCGGTCATCACGGTCGCCCTGATCAGCGGTTCGCTGTCGGACCGCACGAAGTTCGCCGGCTGGCTGGTCTTCGCCTTCGGCTGGATGACCCTGGTCTACGTGCCGGTCGCGCACTGGATCTGGGGCGGTGGCTTCATCGCCACGAAGATCCACGCGCTGGACTTCGCCGGTGGTACCGCCGTGCACATCAACGCCGGTGCGGCCGCCCTGGGTGTCGTCCTGGTGCTCGGCAAGCGGATCGGCTGGCCGAAGGAGGCCTTCAAGCCGCACAACGTGCCGTTCGTCGCGCTCGGCGCCGGCCTGCTGTGGTTCGGCTGGTTCGGGTTCAACGCCGGCTCGGAGCTGACCGCCGACGGCACCGCCGCGGTCGCGTTCCTCAACACTCAGGTCGCCACGGCGGCGGCGGTGCTCGGCTGGATCGCCGTCGAGTGGCTCAAGTCGGGTAAGCCGACGCTGGTGGGGGCGTCCTCGGGCGCGGTGGCCGGTCTGGTCGCGATCACCCCCGCCTGTGGCTTCGTCTCCCCGTGGGCGGCGATCGTCCTGGGCATCGTGGCGGGTGCGGTCTGCGCCCTCGCGGTGAGCCTGAAGTTCAAGCTCGGCTTCGACGACTCGCTCGACGTGGTCGGCGTTCACTTCGTCGGCGGGTGGATCGGCTCGCTGTCGCTGGGCCTGTTCGCCAACGACTACGTGAACTCGCTGATCACCGACGGCCTCGGGGCCAGCAACGGCCTCTTCTACGGCGGCGGCCTCGCCCAGCTCGGCCGGCAGGCGCTGGCCAGCGGCATCGTCTCGATCTACTCGTTCGGCGTGGCCGCTTTGCTCGCCCTCGCCATCAAGGTGACGATCGGTCTGCGGACGTCGCCGGAGACCGAGGTCGAGGGCATCGACGTCAACGAGCACGCCGAGTCGGCGTACGACTTCACTCCCACCGGCGGCGCTGCCGGTGCGTTCGCCCTGGCCGGCATCACGTCGGCGCCGGGCAAGGCCGCGGAGGCCGAAGAGTCGGCCCCGTCCACCGAGAAGGTGGCCGGTTAAGGTCCAACGATGGAGGGAT
>JABFYB010000168.1 GCA_013361475.1 Hamadaea sp. | reverse complement strand
GTCGTCCTCGGCCCCGACACGCTCGGGCTGACCAGGCGCGAGCCGTACGGCGTCGCGGTCTGCATCATCCCCTGGAACTCCCCCGTCTCGACGTTCTCCGCCAAGGCCGCGTACGCGCTGGCCGCCGGGAACACGGTGATCGTCAAGCCGGCCGAGCAGGCGAGCGCGTCGGTGCTGCGGCTGGGCGAGCTGCTGGCGGAGGTGTTCCCGCCCGGCGTGCTGAACATCGTCAGCGGGCTCGGCGAGGAGGTCGGCGACGCGCTCGTCAGGCACCGGGGCGTCGGCAAGATCAGCCTCACCGGCTCGACGGCCACCGGCCAGGCCATCACCCGGGCCTCGGCGGACGCGCTGAAGCCGCTGACGTTCGAGCTCGGCGGCAAGTCGCCCAACATCGTCTTCCCCGACGCCGACCTGGACGCCGCCGCGCAGGGCGTGACGGTGAACTCGATCTACACGGGCAACGCGGGACAGGTGTGCGTCGCGGGCTCGCGGATCCTGCTGCACCGGTCGGTGTGGGACGAGATGGTCGGCCGGATCAGGCGGATCTGCGAAGGTCTCGTCCTGGCCGACCCGCTCGACCTGGGCACGACGATGGGCCCGATCGTGTCGGCCGGGCAGTTCGAGCGGGTGACGTCGTACCTGGAGACGGCCGGGAAGGAGGGCGCGGAGCTGGTGTTCGGCGGGCGGTCGGGGGCCGAGGTGGTGCCGGGGCTGCCGGGCGGCTACTGGGTCGAGCCGACGTTGTACGTGACCGAGGACAACTCGCTGCGGATCTGCCAGGAGGAGATCTTTGGGCCGGTGGCGGTGGCGATCCCGTTCGAGAGCGACGAGGAGGCCCTCGCGATCGCGAACGACTCGCCATACGGGCTGGCCGCCGGGGTCTGGACGCGGGACCTGGGACGGGCGCACCGGTTCGTCCGGGATCTGCACAGCGGGACGGTCTGGGTGAACACCTTCCGCCAGATGCCTCCGGGACTGCCGTTCGGGGGCGTCAAGGACAGCGGGTACGGCCACGATTCCGTGATCGAGTACACCCGCGAAAAGGCGGCCATCATCCAGATTTAGTTAGATAGATTCCCTCCATGAGCGAGGGGATCAACGACCAGTCCGAGCTGTCCGAGGCAGCCGCCCAGTCGCGCGCGTCCGTGCTGCGCAGCCGTGCAGAATCGTACATCGCGCTGTCCCGGCACGAGGCCGCGATCGCGGATCTCACCGAGTCGATCGCGCTGGTCCCGGACAACGCGCGGGCCTGGCGGCTGCGCGGCGAGAGCCACCGGGTCATCGAGCGGTACGAGGCGGCGCTGGCGGACTTCGACGAGTCGTTGCGGCTGGAGCCGGACAGCGCGTACGCGCTGGGGTCGCGGGGGCAGGCGTACGCGGCGCTCGGGCGGCTGGAGGAGGCCATGGACGACTTCGACCACGCCCTCACCCTCGCCCCCGAGTCGCTGTGGATCCTGGAGGCCAAGGCCGACGCCCTGGTCGACCTGGACCGGCTGGACGAGGCCCTGGACGAGCACGCCAAGATCATCGCGTTGAACGAGGAGCTGGCGTACTCGTGGGTGGCGCGCGGCGACCTGTACCAGCGCATGCACCTGTACACCGAGGCCATCGACGACTACACGCGGGCCCTGGAGTCCGATCCGGACTACGTCAGGGCGCTCAGCCGCCGGGGCGAGGCGCTGCGCATGATCGACCGCTACCAGGAGGCGCTCGCCGACCTCAACCGCGCGGTCGAGCTCGACCCCGACAACGACCGGGCGTACGGCAGCCGGGGCGCGGTGCTGAGCGAGATGGGCGACAACGAGGCCGCGCTCAGCGACCTCAACAGGGCGATCGAGCTGGACCCCGAGTACATCTGGGCCTACCGCGTGCGGGGCGAGATCTTCCAGGAGATGGACCGGCACGAGGAGGCGGTGGCCGACTTCACGCTGGCGTTGCGGCTGGAGTTCGGCGACGAGTAGGCGGGCCGTCCTGTCAGGGGCGGCCCGCCGTACCGTCTAGAGGGCCAGCAGGGCGCTGACCGGCAGGCGGCGGTCGGACAGCGGGCGGACGGCGATGCGGAGCAGCGCCAGCGCGTTGTCGTCGCCCGCGATGCGGTTGGCGCTCAGCCCGCCGCACGCCTGGCAGTGGTGGATGATCAGCCACTCCCCGTCGGGCTTGACGGTGACGCTCAGCGCCGCCATCGCGCCCCTGCAGCCCGCCCGCCGGTCCCCCGGGATCCGGTGGTCGAGGTGCAGGCTGGTCAGGCAGTGCGGGCAGTGGTTGCGGTGCGCCGTGCCCGGCGCGTCCATCGGTACGTCCAGCCGGCAGCCGACGCAGCGGAACGCGTCGCCGCGCCCGTCACGCCGTACGGCCTTGGGCTGCTGCGGCCTTGCCCGGCCCGGGTTCCTCCTGGGCATGTCACAGGTCGCCGAACGCTTCGAGCGGGAACGGCGGCTGCGCGAGCGGGCGTACGGCCATGCGCATGAGGATGAGCTGGTTGTCGTCCCCGCAGATGGGGTTGGACGTGAGCTCGCCGCAGCGCGTGCAGCGATGGATGATCATCCAGTCGCCGGTGCGGAGGACCGCGATCGAGATCGGGTTCATCCTGGCCCGGCACCCGGACGGGCCGCCTTCCACGCGGTCGAGCACGTGCAGCGAGTGCAGGCAGCTCGGGCAGTGGTTACGGCGTTCGCCGCCCGGCGCGGTCGCCGCGACGGTCAGGCCGCAGCGGACGCACGGGAAGGTGTCGGTGGTGAGGGAACGAGGTTTGCCGTTGGTGGACAACCGGGGAACTCCTTGCCGGATATTTCATGAAAAGGGCAGCAAGGGAGCGCCGAGCGGGCCTCACGGGCACGCTGGTGTGACAGGCGGTCGCGGCCTGGTCCCGCGGACGGGGTCAGGGGAGGCGGGCAACGCCGGTGACACGGTGAGGCGCGCTGGGCGCCATGCCGGTCATCAAATTCACCTCGTTTCGAACGGGCCGTCACGGCCCGGGCTTCACCTGTCAGGACATCTGGGAGCGTAGCCACTCGTATCGGGGGCCTGCCAATGGTTTTTCCGGGGCTGGAGATCGACCGAATATGGTTCTAGATTCGGTCCCATGGGAATCGGGCTGACCGAAGAGCATCGTGCGCTGGCCGCGTCCGTACGGGGGCTGGCCGGGCGTACCGTGGAGCATCGGGCGCTGGCCGCGCAGGGGCTCCTGGGGTTGCACCTGCCTGAGGCGTACGGGGGGCAGGGCTTCGGCCTGGTCGAGCTGTGCGTCGCGCTGGAAGCCCTGGGCGAACGCCGTGCTCCCGGCCCGTACCTGCCAACGGTCCTCGCCTCCGCCGCCCTCGCCTGCTCCCCGCCCCTCTCCTCGGACCGGCAGCCTCTTCTCCACGGTCTCGCCACCGGCTCGCTGACCGCCGCCGTCGTCCTCATGGATCCCGGGGTTGCCTTGGGGGCGGCCGGGGCCGACCTGTTCCTGGTGCCGGTCGCGGACGGGTGGGCGTTGCTCGACCGGGACGACGTGAGCGCCGAACCGGCCGAGGGCGTCGACCTGGACCGCGACCTCTGCACGGTCACCGTCCGGGACGTACCGGCGGAACGGGTGCTGGGGCCGGTGCCGGTGCGGGAGCTCGCCGCGCTGCTCCTCGCCGCCGACTCCTGCGGCCTCGCCGCCTGGGCGGTCGAGACGGCCGCCTCGTACGCCAAGGTACGCGAGCAGTTCGGCCGCCCGATCGGCCAGTTCCAGGGCGTCAAGCAC
>JABFYB010000234.1 GCA_013361475.1 Hamadaea sp. | reverse complement strand
GGCGGTCGGATGCATGCAGATCAGGGGTATGCATCCATCCGGGCGCCTCGAAGCGCGCATAACCCTGATCTGCATGCAACTCAACGGGGCGGGCATGACAGATGTCATGGGGAAGCCGTGACAGTGCTCAGGTCCGAAGAGCACACCGGCCGCATACCGTCCGGGCATGACGAACACCGTGACGGCCGATCCGGTGGTGACCGCCCCGGCGGTCCGCCTGACCGGCCTCGTGAAGCGGTACGGCAGCACGGTCGCGGTCGACGGGGTGGACCTGGAGATCGCGGCGGGGGAGGTGCTGGCGCTACTCGGCCCGAACGGCGCGGGCAAGTCCACGACCATCGACATGATGCTGGGGCTGATCGCACCCGACGCCGGGCAGGCCCGGTTGTTCGGCCGCAGCCCCCGGGAGGCCGTGGTGGCCGGGCAGGTCGGGGCCATGCTGCAGACCGGGGCGCTGCGCGACGGGCTGACCGTCCGCGAGACCGTCGCCGAGATCGCCGCGCTGCATCGGCGGCCGGGGCGCGTACCGGAGGTGCTGGCCGAGGCCGGGTTGACCGAGCTGGCCGGTCGGCGCTGCGCGAAGTTGTCGGGCGGCGAGCGGCAACGCGTACGCTTCGCGATCGCGCTCGTCTCCCGGCCGGAGCTGATCGTGCTGGACGAGCCGACCGCCGGGATGGACGTGGAGGCGCGCCGCGAATTCTGGGCGTCGATGCGGGCGTACAGCGACACCGGTCGCACCGTCGTCTTCGCCACGCACTATCTGGAGGAGGCCCAGTCGTTCGCCGACCGGGTGGTGCTGCTGCGACAGGGCCGGGTGATCGCGGACGGCACCGTGGCGCAGATCCGGGCGGCGGCCAGCGGCCGGACCATTCAAGCCGTCGTCCCCGGCGCCGACCTCGCCGAGCTGCGACGGCTGCCCGGAGTCGACCACGCCGACGTACGCGACGACCGCGTGACACTGCGGTGCGGCGACTCCGACCAAGCCCTGCGTACGCTGCTCGACCGGCATCGGGACGCGTACGACGTCGAGGTGACCGCGGCCGGTCTCGAAGACGCGTTCCTGACCCTCACTGAGAAGCCGGCGGAGGAGATCCGATGAACGCCCGTTATCTGCTGCTGGAAGCCCGCGCGGTGCTGCGCGACATCCGCTTCCTCGTCTTCACCGTCGCCATGCCGGCCGTGCTGTTCCTCGTCTTCGACGGGCTGTTCGGCGGTCAGGCGTTCGGCAACGGCACCCAGGCCTCGCCCGCGCTCATGGTCAGCATGGCCGGTTACGGGGCGATGGGCGCGGCCCTGTCGACCGGGCTCACCATCGCCGTCGAACGCGGCAGCGGCTGGCTGCGGCAACTACGCCTGACCCCGCTCAGCGGCTCCGGCTACCTGACCGCGAAGACCACGTTGTCGATGCTGGTCGCGTTGCCATCGGTGCTGCTCGTCTCGGCGCTCGGCGCGACCGTTGGCGATGTCGGTCTCACCGGCCCGCAATGGCTCGGGGTGACGCTCGGCCTCTGGCTCGCGGTGCTGCCGTTCGGCGTACTGGGGGTCGCGCTCGGCCAACTGTCCACATCGTCCAACGCCCAGGCGATGGGCGGCGCGCTGATGAGCGTCCTGGGATTGACCGGCGGCATGTGGATCCCGGCCGAGATCGTGCCGGACTGGATGCGCCACGTCATGCAGGCCACGCCCGGTTTCTGGCTGCGCGAGTTCGGGCTGTCCGCGTTCAGCCCGGTCGCGTCGCGAACCACCGGACTGCTGGTGCTCGCCGGGTGGACCGTCGCCGCCGCGGTGGTGGCCGTCACCCGGTTCCGGGCCGACGTCGCCCGCGCCTGACCATTACCGTGAGCGCGTGGACGGAGCCAGGGGACTGGGCATGGGACGCCGCTGGGGCATCGCGATCGGGGTGTTCTTCACCGTCATGCTGATCCCCGTCGGCGTCGACACCTGGCATTCGCCGCCAGGTCCGCGCCGGGTCGCCGCGCTGGTGCTGCTCATCGCGTACGCGCTGGTCTATCTGATCACGCCCACGGCCCTGTGGCGGCGCGGCGTGCCTGCCAAGCTCGCGGCCGTGGCGGGCCTGCTGGCCCTGGTCACGGGTTATGTCACGATCCGCGGCCTGTTCTGGTTGCCCATCATCGGGTACGCCTTCGCCGTGGCCGCGGTGCTCCTGCCGATCGTCTGGGCGGCCGGGATCGCCGCGGTCGTGCTGTCCGCCGCCGCGGTCGCGACCGTCGCCGTCCCGGATTCCTCCTGGGAGCCGTGGACGGCGCTGCTCATCATCGTGGTGGATCTGCTGCTCGTCGGGATGCTGATGGCCTCGAACAAGGCGCTGTTCGCGGCGCGGCACGAGCTGGCCGCCCGCGCGGTCACCGACGAGCGCACCCGGGTCGCCCGCGATCTGCACGACGTCCTCGGGCATACGCTGACGACGTTGACGGTCAAGTCGGCGCTGGCGCAACGCCTCCTCGGCACCGGTCAACCGGACCGGGCCGGGCAGGAACTCGCCGACATCGAACGCCTGTCGCGGCAGGCCCTGGTCGAGCTGCGGGCCACCGTCTCCGGCCACCGGCAGGTGTCGCTGGACGCCGAACTGGCCGGGGCCCGGATCGCCCTGGCCGCCGGGCAGATCGGCGTACGCGTGACCGGGGACCCGGCCGCGGTCCCCGCTCACCTGCGGGAGCCGCTGGCGTACGTCGTCCGCGAGGGGGTCACCAACGTCTTGCGGCACAGCAGCGCCACCACCTGCCGGATCGACATCACCCCGGAGTCGGTCGAGATCACCGACGACGGCCGCGGCGGTGCGGCCGAACCCGGGAACGGGCTGACCGGGCTGCGGCAGCGGCTGACCGCCGTCGGCGGCGAGCTGAGCACCGGACCGGCCGACGGCGGCGGCTTCCGGCTCCGCGTCCAGTTCGGAGCGGCATGATCAAGCTGCTGCTCGCCGACGACCAGGCGCTCGTCCGGGGCGCGCTGGCCACCATGCTCAACCTCGAAGCCGACCTCCACGTGGTCGCCGAGGTCGGCGAGGCGGCCGAGATCGTGGCGGCGGCGCGGCGTACGGCACCCGACGTCGCCTTGATCGACGTGCAGATGCCCGGCGTGGACGGGCTGACCGCCGCGGCCGAACTGCACCGGCTGCTCCCGGCGATCCGCATCGTCATCTGCACGACCTTCGGCCGTCCCGGCTACCTCGCTCGAGCCATGGCGGCCGGCGCGTCGGCCTTCGTCGTCAAGGACGCGCCACCGGCGTACCTGGTCGACACGATCCGCCGAGTCCACTCGGGACTGCGCGTGGTGGACCCCGGGCTGGCCGCCGAATCGCTCGCCGCCGGGGCCAGCACGCTCACTCCCCGCGAACGCGACGTCCTCAGCGCGGCGGCGACCGGGGCGACCGTCGGCGACATCGCCCGCCGGCTGCACCTGTCCACCGGCACGGTACGCAATCACCTGTCCGCCGCGATCGGCAAGACCGGGGCGCGCACATCCGCCGAGGCGGCGCGGATCGCCGAGTCCAACGGCTGGCTCTGACCACACCGGTGCTTCCCGGCGCTCAGAAGCCGGACGGCGGTGCGCACCGCCGTCCGGCTTCTGAGCGCCTAGTCGGCGACGTAATGGTTGAACGCCGCCGTGGCCAGCGACGCGATCACTCCGGTCAGCACGGGGTCGCCCGATCGGTGCCACGCCCAGGCCGCCACGGTGGCGGAGGCGAGGCTGATGGTGAGCCGGCGGGTGCT
>JABFYB010000438.1 GCA_013361475.1 Hamadaea sp. | reverse complement strand
CCGGCCGGTTTGGTCAGCCGGCCGTGGCGGGCCCGCGCGGCGTCCATCGCGGCGGCGTCGAGCGGCCGAATCGCCTCGACCGTACGCCGTAGCAACTCGCTCATGTCAGCACCCCTCTCAGAACCGCGCGCAGCTGGTCGACGAACGCGTCGGTGGTGGCCTTGTCGCGTACGGCGACGCGCACCCAGTCCGGGCCCAGCCCGGGGAAAGTATCGCCCCGCCGGACCGCCCAGCCCAGCAGGCGCAGCTGTTCGCGTACGCGTGCGGCTCCGGTCAGCCGGACGAGCACGAACGAACTGCTCGGTTCGCCGGCCACCTGCACGCCGGGCAGCGTACGCAGGGAGCTCACCAGATGGGCGCGCTCTTCCACCAGGTGGACGGCGATCTCGTCGGCCGCCCGGCGCGCCTGGTCGCTCGAACAGGCGATCGCCGCGGCCAGCGCCGGCGTGCTCACCGGCCACAGCGGAGCGACCGCGCGCAGCCGGGCCAGCAGGTCCGGCCGGCCGAGCAGGTAACCGATCCGGAGCCCGGCCAGCCCCCACGTCTTCGTCAAACTGCGCAACACCAGCAGTCCGGGCAGGTCCCGCCGGTGGGCCAGACTCTCCGGCTCGCCCGGCACGGTGTCCGCGAACGCCTCGTCGACCAGCAGCACCCGGCCCGGCCGCACGAGCCGCTCCAAGGTCCGCGCGGAATGCAGCACCGAGGTGGGATTCGTCGGATTCCCCACCACCACCAGGTCCGCGTCGTCCGGCACGTCCGCCGGGTCCAGGACGAACGGCGGCGGCAGCACGAGCCGCCGAACCTCGTGGCCCGCGGCGCGCAGCGCCGCCTCCGGCTCGGTGAACTGCGGATGCACGACCAGCGGTGTGCGTACCCCTAGGCCTTGCGCGACCAGAGTGAACGCCTGGGCCGCGCCCGCGGTCAGCAGCACCTCGCTGCTCGCGCGCTCGTGCCGGGCCGCGACCGCCGCGCGGGCCGCGCGATCATCCGGATACGCCGAGAGCTGTGCCAGGGATTCGGCGAGGGGCGTGGCGAGCCACCCGGGCATGGGCGCGAGCCGGACGTTGACCGCGAGGTCGACGTAACCGGCGCCGACCTCGGCATCGCCGTGGTGACGAAGGTCGGGCTCGGGCGTGATCTCGGGGTGTGCCACGTCGTTAGGAGATCACAGGGGGTTGTCGCGTAGCCGACGGAGGGCCGCTTTTCCTCGCGCCGTTTGTCGCTTTCAATCACCTCTAAGCGGGACATGTCCTACCTTGGACTGGTGATAAAGCGCACCCTCTCCGCGACCGGCCGCCTGACACCGATCCTGCGAGCCGGGCTCATCTCCGGCGTCATCGTGGCCGCGGTGACCTACCCACTGGCCGCCGTCGGCGGGCTGGGGGTGAAGTCCGGATTCGACTGGTACCAAGCGCTCCCCGCGGAGCTGACGGTGCAGCCGCCGGCGCAGACCACCTATGTCTACGCCAACGACGGCAAGACGCTGCTGACCACGTTCTACGAAGAACACCGCAAGTACACGCCGATCAGCGAGATGTCGGAGAACATCCAGCACGCCATCGTGGCGAGCGAGGACGCCCGCTTCTACGAGCACAACGGCGTGGACGTCAAGGGCATCGCGCGGGCCTTCGTGGCGAACCACAACTCCGGCCAGGTGACGCAGGGCGCCTCGACGCTGACCATGCAGTACGTCCGGGCGACCCTGCGCGACGGCGCGCAGACCCCGGCCGAGGTGCAGCAGGCGACCGAGCAGACCAGCGGCCGAAAGATCCGGGAGATCCGGCTCGCGATCGCGCTCGAGAAGCAGATGTCCAAGCAGGAGATCCTGGAGCGCTACCTGAACGTGGCGTACTTCGGGCACCGGGCGTACGGCATCTTCGCGGCGTCGCAGATCTTCTTCTCGAAGACGCCCAAGGACCTGACCGCGACCGAAGCGGCGACGCTGGCCGGACTGGTGCAGGCGCCGTCGCTCTACGACCCGGCCGCCTCCGACCAGCGGGCCGCGACCGAGCGGCGCAACTACGTGCTCCAGCGCATGTCCGACCTCGGATATCTGTCCGCCGACGAGTCGGCCAAGGCCGCCGCCCAGCCGATCAAGCTGAAGATCACCAACCCGCCGAACGACTGCATCTCGATCCCGGCGAAGCTGAACAGCATGGGGTACTTCTGCGACTTCTTCAAGTCGTGGTGGATGTCCCAGCCCGCGTTCGGCAACAACCCGGCCGAGCGGGAGGCGAAGCTCCGCCGGGGCGGCTACCGAGTGGTGACCTCCATCGATCCGCGTGTTCAAGCTGCCGCGCAGAAGAACGTGGTTGCCAACGTGAGCAAGAGCAACCCGTACGCCCACGGCGTCGTGCTGGTGCAACCGCGTACCGGCATGGTCAAGGCGATGGGCTTGAACCGCACCTACTCGCTGGACCAGAGCCACAACGGGACGAACACCGACTACCACAAGGCGGGCAAGATCCCGGGCACCTACCCGAACACGGTGAACCCGCTCAACGGCGGTGGCTTCAACGGGGCGGGTTACCAGGCTGGATCGACGTTCAAGATGTTCACCCTGCTGGCGGCGCTTCAAGCCGGCTTCAAGATGAACCAGTCGTACTACTCGCCGCAGCGCCTGGTCTCCAAGTACTGGGCCGGCTGGGGTGAACGCGGCTCCTGCGCGGGCGGCCGGTGGTGCCCGACGAACGCCAGCGGTTCGATGACCGGTACGCAGAACATGTGGACCGGCTTCGGAAAGTCGGTGAACACGTACTTCGTGCAGCTGGAGCAGGCAGTCGGCTCCGACGCGGTGGTACGCATGGCGCAGAGCCTGGGACTGTCCTGGCACAACGACGTCGACAAGATGATGGCGACCTACCCGCGGAGCAAGACGTGGGGCGCGTTCACCCTGGGCGTCGCCGACACCACGCCGCTGGAGATGGCCACGGCGTACGCCGCCGTCGCCGGGGACGGCCTCTACTGCGAGGCGCTGCCGGTGCAGTCGATCAGCAACCCGGACGGCACCCCGACGACCTGGACGAACGAGCAGGGTCAGACGGTCGAGGTCGCCGCACCGCGCTGCAAGCAGGTCGTACGGCCCGAGGTCGCGCACGCGGCCACCGACGCGGCCCGCTGCGTCACCGGATACGGCGCATCGAGGGGCGGCTGCGGCAGCTGGAACACCACCGGCGGCAGTGTCTACAACATGCTCGGCCGGCCGATCGCCGGCAAGACGGGTACCACCGACGACACCCGCGCGGCCTGGTTCGTGGGCTTCACCCCGGAGTACGCCGCCGCGAGTTTCATGGCCGACCCGGACAACCCGTTCCACGCCGTCGGCGACTGGAACTACAACGTTCCGCTCCAAGCGGTGGCCTGGACCCTGCGGGACGCCCTGAAGGGTCAGCCGATCCGGTACTTCACTCCGCCGCCGGCGTCGATCCTGGGCAAGGGGTCCTACGTGGCCGCGCCTCAGGACGCCGCGCCGTCGAAGAAGAAGAACCGCCGCCGCTAGCTTTTGCCCTGCAGATCACGGTTATGCATGCTTCCCACTGCGCTTTTAGCCTGCGTAACCGTGATCTGCAGCTGACGAGGTCGCGCTACTTGAGGTCGGCGGCGACGAGCGACCAGACCTCGAGGTCGACCCGGCCGCTGTGCACGAACCCGGCGTTGCGCATGAGGCCTTCGTAGGTGAAGCCGGCCTTCTCGGCGACGCGACGGGAGGCGAGGTTGCCGGGGGCCACCCGCAGCTCCACC
>JABFYB010000286.1 GCA_013361475.1 Hamadaea sp. | reverse complement strand
GCTGATCCCGCCGAGGAGGACGACCGCCGCCGCGACGAGCAGCCGGCCGCCGTCACCGGCGGGTGAGGCGAAGCCCAGGTAGCTGATCAACATCACGCCGCCGATGCCCGCGATCAGGCTGGACAGGCCGAAGCTGCCGATCGCCTGCAGGACGCGGGGGCCGAACTTGGCGGCGGCCCGAGGCAGCCCGGTGGCGAGGAAGACGACCGCGCCGATGAGCGAGCCGAGGACGAATACTGCGGCCCAGATCGCGATCACCCATACCTCGGGACGCCCGGCCCCTGGGACGATGAGGCCCTGCGCGTCGGACAGCGCGAACGACACCGCCTCGGCGATCCCGAGCCCGCCGAGCGAGACGGCCCAGCCGGGTGCCCCGGTGAGACCGGTGATCCCACCGAGGATCAGGCCCAGAATCAGCACGGCGACGACGGCCACGGCTCCGGCGGCGACGTCCGGCCAGTCCTCCTGGACGAGCTTGGCGTAGACGATCCCGGCCAGCATCGCCTGGGCCGCGACGGCCAGGTTCACCGAGCGCAGGCGTACGGAGACGGCCAGCGCGGCGGCCAGCAGGCCGGTCGCGGCGAAGTTCAGCCAGACGTTGCGGCCGATGACGTCGACGCCCTCCTGCACGACGAGGTAGGCGACACCCACGATCGCGAGCAGGAGCAGAATCGCCTCCCAGCCGAGGTGCGCGAGCAGTCCCGCACCACGGCGGGGACGCGGGGCCTCGGGGGCGACCGGAGGGGCGAGGACCGTCATGCGTCCACTATAGAGGTCGATGCGAGATCGCCTCGGCCACCAGAATCTGTGACGCCTCCAGGGCGTGCTCGCCGTCCTCGATCGTCCACAGTGAATTCTGCAGGGTCCGGCCCAGGGTCCAGTGCACCGCCCGCTGCCGGTCCAGCCCCATGACCTCCACCATCGCGTCGAACCGGCGGCGTACCGCCCGGTGCGGATCGTCGGCCGCGAGCACCTCGGGCCACCGATTGTGCAATGCCGGAAGCAATTCGAACGCCGGATCGCCGGACAACGGCTTCGGGTCGATCGCGAGCCATTCCTCGCGGTCCGCGGCGAGCACGTTCTCGAAATGCAGATCCCAGTGCAACAGCTGATCGCCGCACTCACCCGCCACTTCGCGCACGGCCCCGGCCCACTCCAGGAGCAACCGGCGGTCGTCGGGATTGACCAGCCGGCGGGCGGCCTCGGGCGCGAACTCCACCATGCCCGCGGCTATCTCACGCAGGCTCCGGACACCTTCCGGAGACTTGTACGCGTTAAGGCGTACAAGTAGCTGGGCGGTGATCTGCACGGCCTGGACGTCGTCGCGGACGCCGACCAGATCGTGCCCGGAATCGAGGCGCTCCAACAGCAACGTGCCCGCGGCCGGATCCTCGCGGAGCAGGCGCACCGCGCCGTCGCCGTCCCAGGTCCGCAGCGCCGCCGCCTCGCCTGGATGGTCGGGGTCGTCGATCTGAAGCTTGAGCACGGCCGGCCCGTCGGCGGTCCGCACCGGCACGACCAGGGCGACCACCCCGTTCATGACCGGGCCGTCCACAGTGAGCCCCCACTTGTCGAGATGATCGGCGACGACCTGTGGCGCGTCGGCGACCCAGGCACGGCCGCGGTCACCGTAGTACTTCGGCAAATTCGCGACGAGCTGCTCGGGAACGATGATCGGCACAGCGCGAGGCTAGCGGAAAACTCTGTCAACCGAAGGGCACGGCCAGCCGGTACCTTCTCGTGACGATCACGCGGGGAGGGTTCCATGGCGGACGGTGTGGAGTTCGAGGAGTTCGTACGCACACGCTCCCACCACTTGCTGCGGCTGGCTTACGCCCTGACCGGCGACCACGCCCACGCCGAAGATCTCCTCCAGACGGCACTGGCCCGATCGTGGTCGGCCTGGCGGCGCGTGCAGGGAGACCCGGAGCCCTATGTCCGGCGGGTGCTCGTCAACACCTTCAACAGCTGGTGGAGCCGGCGATGGCGCGGCGAGTTGCCGACCGAGACGCTGCCGGAGGGCGTCGGGACCGCACCGCAGTCCTCCGTCGACGACCGGGAGGAGGTCCGGCAGGCATTGCTGCGGCTACCCCGCCAGCAGCGGGCCGTCGTCGTGCTGCGCTTCCTCGAAGACTTGAGCGAAGCGCAGACCGCCGAAGTACTCGGCATCACGCCGGGCGCGGTCAAGACGCACTCCTCGCGAGCGCTGGCCCGGCTGCGCTTGGACCCGACGCTGAGCGAACTGCCCGAGGTGACGCCGATCGGAACCGAACGGGTCGTGGCCGTCCGGGAGCGGATCGCGCAGCGCCGCCGCGCCCGGTTGGTCACGATCGGTGCCGCCTGCCTCGTCGTGGTCGCCCTGATCCTCGGGTACGCCCTCGCCCCGGGCGTCTTCCACCGGACGCTCCCACCGACCGTACGCAAGGTCGGCTTCTTCCCCGAATACCAGTCCGGATACCACACGGTCGCCAGCCGGGTCGTACCGTTCTCGGAAGCCGCGCAGGTGACCCTGCGCTGGCGGCTGGAGTCGCTGAGCTACGGGCTTCAGCTCGACTGCGTGCATCAGACCGCGGGGACCGTGGTCTTCGCGACGGTGACGATCGGCGGGCGCGATACCGGCCGCATCAGCTGCGACCGAGCAAGGTCGCTGAAGCCCCCCGGTGGCCGCTTTCATCTGGAAGCCGACTTCTGGGCCGAACGCGGGTTGGCCCTCGGTGACGAGGTGATCGCCACCCTGTCCCTCTCCGCGAAGGCCGCGGTCACGGACGACAAGGGTGACGCCCCATGGGGACCGGACATCCAACCACCAGCGTCGGGCATGGTGGCAGTCGCCGTGAGCGAAGCTGTGCCGTTCCAGCGCTACCCGCTCCCGCCTCGGCCGCGACAGCTCACGCCCATGCCGACCCAGCCCATGCCTCCGCTCGGTCCCACCGACGTCCCGCTTTCGGCGGCCCATCCGTATGCCGTCCGCCTGAACTGGAACGGGCAACTCTGCGTGCGAGGCCGGTCGCAGACTCCGGGAGTTCTCACCATCCTCGTCGACGGCGTTCCGATCGGCTCACTGTCTTGGTGGAGCTATGTGCTGACCCAGAACAGCCGAAATTTCACCCCGGTGGATCTTCGCAGGGCGGGACTCACCCTCACCGACGGTCAGCCGATCACGGTGACGGTGGAGCCGCAGTTCTTCACGGGCGACTGGGAGTTCTATCCCTACAGCCCGAAGGGCCCATCCGCTGACGCGGACGGGCCCTCCGAGGCCCTCTGCTACTAAGGGGCCCTAGTTGGCGGACTCGATCGATGGGGTGTCGGCGGTCGAGGCGATCTCGATGCGCTTCGCGGCGGCCCCTGCGTACGCGCCCGCGACCGTGACGGTCAGGATGCCGGCGTCGTACTCGGCGGTGATCGCCTCCGACGTGACATGCGCGGGGAGCGCGAACGAGCGGCGGAAGCTGCCGTAGCGGACCTCTCGCAGGGTCCGGCCGTCCTTCGCCTCGGCCCGCTCGTCCCGGCGCTCGCCGCGTACCACGAGGTGGCCGCGCTCGATCTCGACGACGACGTCCTTGGCGACGTCGAGACCGGGCAGCTCCAAGCGGACAACCGCGTCGTCACCATCGCGGTCGATCTCGGCGGCCGGGGTGAATCCGCTGGTCCGCACGGTCGGGCCGAAGGTGCGGCGCACGATCTGGTCGAACTCGGCGAACGGGTCCCGGCGGGTCCACAGCGAAAGCGTGCTCATCGGTGTCTCCTCAAGTCTGGGTGGCTATCCCGCACAACTTGAGTCTCCTCGACTCAATTCCTAGCTGTGACCGGGGTCACGTAGGAGGGCAGCTCAATCTTGCTGCTGACCTCCTGACCCACCTTCAGCATCGCGTTGAGCAGGAACTTCCGGCTGAGCAGGCCGTCCCGGGCCATCCGCCCGAAGGTGGTCGCCGGGGCGAGGAACTTGCCGGTGCGGTCGCCGCCCACCTGGGTGCCTTGGGCGTACGGGCGGACGAGGCGCTCGTAACGCTCGAAGGCGGTCCGATAGTCGCCCCCGGCTTGGGCCAACTCCCCCGCCAGCACGTATGCCGCCACCGTGCCCGTGCCGGTGCCCATCCCGCCGATGGTGGCGCCGCAGGCGGCGTCGCCGACCAACCCGACACGTCCGGTCGACCAGGGCTCGATGTCGACTCGGCTGATCGAGTCGAAGTACAGCTCCTTGGCGTCGGCTAGGGAGGCCAGCAGCCGTGGCGTCTCCCAGGCGAGGTCGCCGAACGCCCGGCGGAGGATCTCCTTCTGCTGCTCGACGTCGTGTCGGTCGTACGCGATCGGATCCGACTTGAACATGAGGAACGCGCCTGCCCGAGCCGCGTCCCGGTACGCCCGCCCGACCGAGACGAGCCGTCCCGGCACGTTGTAGTTGAGCGATCCCGGGGGCAGCCCGAGATAGTTCGGCAGCTCCCAGGTGGCCACGTAGTAGCCGAGGTACGACTCGTACTCGCCGGCCGGGAACGCCAGCCGCCGCACGTTGGAGTGCACGCCGTCGGCCCCGATGACCAGGTCGTACCGCTCCTGCCGGCCAGAGGCGAAGGTGACGTCCACCGCGTCGTCCCGCTGGTGCAGCTCGGTGATCGAATCGCCGAAGACGTATCGGGCGCCGGCTCGGACGCCGTGGTCGTAGTAGACCCGGGCGATGTCCTCCCGGAGCACCTCCAACTCCCCAGCCGCGAAGTCGCTCGGCAGGTGCAGCCGGGTCCGGCCGCGCTCGTCGACGAAGGTCATCGGGCTGCCGTGCGTACGCCGGGCGCGGAGATCGTCGAGCACGCCCATCCGCTCCAAGACGGTGAAGTGGGCCTCGCCGCGGAAGTCGACCGCCTGACCGCCGCCGCGCAGGCTCGGGGCGATCTCGACGACGGTCGGCTCGAACCCGTAGCGCGCCAGCCACAACGCCAAGGCCGGACCGGCGATGCTCGCGCCGGAGATCAGGATTCTCATGACTCCCCCAAAACAGTGTCTGCTGGAAACAGTTATTAGTGTGTACGCTGGACACTGTTTTTGCAAGCCCGATCTTCAAGAGGTGCCCGTGGACGGTCTTGAACTGCTCTGGAGCGCTCGGCCGCAGCCGAAGCGAGGTCCCAAGCCGGCGCTGTCGACGGAGCAGATCGCGCGTACGGGCATCGAGATCGCCGACGCCGAGGGTCTGGCCGCAGTGTCGATGCAGCGGGTGGCGGCCGACCTCGGCTACACGAAGATGTCGCTCTACCGGTACGTGCCGGGCAAGGCCGAACTCGTCGCCCTCATGGCGGACCTGGCGATCGGCGGGCCACCGCCGTTGGCCGGCAACGGCTGGCGCGAACAACTGGAGTCCTGGGCACGGGCTTTACTGCCCGGCTTCGCCCGGCACCCCTGGGCCATCGAGGCGACCACTGGCCCCCGGATCCTCGGTCCGAACGAGGTCGCCTGGATGGAGGCGGCTCTGTCTGCATTGGACGGAACGGGCCTCCGGGGCTGGGAGCGCATGGACGCCGTCGTGGTGATCTCCGGCCACGTACGCATGATCGCCACCCAGCTGTCCGCCACGCCGACCGGCGATCCCGAACGCCAGCTCGGCGCGGTGCTCGTCGAGATCATGCGCGAGCACGGCGACCGGTTCCCGGCCGTCAACGCGGCGTTGACGTCGACGGTGACCGACGGCGGCCAGGACCACGCGCTGGACTTCGGGCTCGCCCGCATCCTGGACGGCATCGGCGTCCTGATCGCCACCCGCTGACCGTCCCCCAGGCGTCGCCTCGCTCCACCTCCCGCCAGCGCTCTCACGCGTGATCATTGCGTCAGCCATGTCGTTTCGGGCGGCGATTTGTCCGCCGAAACAGCATGGGTGACGCAATGATCACGCAACGCGGACGGGTCAGCACGCAACGCGGACGGGTCAGCTGTTGGGCCGCAGCGTCCAGGTAACCGTCATCTCGGCGGCCACCGCGCCGTCGCCACGGGTGATCGCGATCGCCACGTCGAACTCCGGGCGAGTGCCGGCGGCCAGTTCGGCGACGACGTCGGCGACCGGACGCGTCAGACGAGCGGTTGCGCGTACGTCGCCGACAGCGAGCTTGCGATAGGCGATCTGGGCGGTGACCGCTAACGGAACGGCGTCGCTGAGCTGCGCACCGAACGCGGCCAGCACGACACCGCCAGAAGCCGTCTCGCCGAGGGAGAACATCGCTCCGGCGTGCGGGCCGCCGACATGGTTGTGCAGGTCCGGGCGGTCCGGTAGGTCGGCGACCACTTCGGTGCCGTCCGGCGAGACGGAGGCGAACGTGATGCCGAGGGTCTTCACGAGCGGCACCGACTGCGTCATGCCGTCGGCGAGGGCGGCCACGTCAAGGGTCATGCCGCCAAGTTACTCGCGGGTAACCGCTGCGCGCTACCCGGTCGGCGTCCCCTTTCAGTCGGCCGTCGCGAATCGGACGTCGTGGTCGGCCCCCGGCACCAGGAACTCGAGCAACCGCCGGCCCTCCGCCTCGATCGCCGACCGCTGCCGAGCTGGGAACGGCTGGAACGACGTGACGGTCACGTGCGCCCTGCCCTTGCTCTTCTCGGGCCGCCAGCTCGCCCGCACGAACCCGTCGACCAGGACGCTGCCCAGGGCCATGTTGCTCAACGGCCACAACAACTTCCGGTACGCCGGATCCAGGACGCGGGTGCGGTCGGCGTACGACAAGAGGATGTTGTCGAAGTCGTAGAGGAACCGGACGGGCGCCTCGGCATCCGCCTCCGGCCGGGGCGCCTCCGGGACGTCGAACAGCTCCCGGCCCTGCTCGTCCGCGTACGCGACAAGCCTCGGCCGCAACCGCTCGAACACCTCGCCGAGCCGGGTGAGCCCGGACCACGTCTGGGCGTCCTGCACGGAGGCGGGGCCGAACGCGGTCAGATAGCGCACGATCAGCTCGTCGATCGAGGGGTCGGTCGCCAGCGGACGGCCCAGGTATTGCACGGCGGGGACGTGCACGGCCAAGCCACTGCGCCCCCAGAGCCCGCGCGGCGGCGGCTGAACGAGCGCGGCGTAGGTGCGGACGGCTTGCGCCATCGACTGACCGTCGCGATCGGGCCACTTCTCCGCCAGGCGCTTGCCGAGATCGTTGAAGGTCATCGGCTTCTCCTCGAGCAGGCTCACCCCCGCCGCGACGACCTCCGCCAGGTCGACCCCGGGCAGCTGCTTGCCCCAGTTGGACGCGAAACTGCGCTCGCCGACCGTCTGCACCAGCGGTCGCATCGTCAGGGCGTCGTCGGCGGTCACGAGATGGATCGTCGACCGCATCGCGGCGATCCGGACCAGCACCCGGTCCTCCATCAACTTGACGACCTGCTGCGGATCGAACTCCGCCAACCGGCCCCAAAGTCCGGCGTACCAGCTGTGCGTGGTCTGGGCCTGCAAGCCGCACAAGTGCTCGACGGCCTCGACCACCGGCCGGCGTGAGCGACGGAGCAGGAGCTGGCGGTCAAGGGTCGCGCGGTTGAGATCGCGCAGAGAGAGCACAGCGGGCACGAACCAGATCTACCAGCCGCCCCCGACATTCGGCGAGCTATCGTTGCGAGCCATGACGGCGCGGGAGGACGACGAGTGGCGGCGCCGGCGCGACGACGCCGTGGCCAAGCACGCCGCCGCGGTGGCGCGTGCCCGTGAGATCGAGACGAACCAGGCCCGCAAGCTCGTCGCCGAATTCGTCGAGGAGGCGCGACGGCGGATGCTGCCGCCCGAACGGCTCGTGGCCTTCGCGTTCAACGGGCGGTCCCACTACCGGACCGAGCTGCACGGCTGGTACATCCATCCGAATCACTCTCTCGCGGTCGGGGTCGACGGCGAGTTCTACGTCCTCGGCGTGCCGGCGTCGCTGCGCTCACGGCTGTTCGGCGCGCGGCCCGCGCCGAGCGATCCGATGCTGGTCATCGGCCGGGGCGCCAAGGACGGCGAATCGATCTCCCTGCGTGAGCTTCTGCACAGAAGGCTCGCGGCGAACACGGGAGACGCGGAGTCCGACCGTTAGGGTGGCGGAATGCTCAAGGGCTTCCGAGACTTCATCATGCGCGGCAACGTCGTCGACCTCGCGGTCGGCGTCGTCATCGGGGCGGCGTTCGCCACGCTCGTCACCTCGTTCACCGACACGTTCCTCACCCCATTGATCAACATGGTCGGCGCGGGTGGTGACGACAACATCGGCGGCTTCATCAGGCTCCCCGGCCAGACCGCCAAGGGCGAACCGAACGGTATCCCGGTTGGCGCGTTCGTCAGCGCGATCATCGCGTTCCTGCTGACCGCCGCGGTCGTCTACTTCCTCGTCGTCCTGCCGATGAACAAGTTCGCGGAGCGCTTCAAGAAGAACGGCAAGGAGGCCGCGCCGGCTCTGCCGAGCGAGGAGATCCAGCTGCTGCGCGAGATCCGGGACGCCCTGGTCGCCGCGAACCGTACGCCGTCGCCGCGCAAGCCCGAGCCGAGCACTGACTCGTCAGCCCTCACGGACCGCTAACTCGGCGACCACGCCGTAGTGGTCGCTGCCGGGTCCACCGGCGTCGCCGAGCGCGAACAGCGAGCACGCCGCGACGGTCAGCGTGGGGCCATGACGTCCACATCGGACCATGATGTAGTCGATCCGCCGGGGTAGTGGCTGAGCCATGTCCCCGGCGAGGACCAGCCGATTGCGCGGGGTGAAGGTGTATCCCGGGTCGACCGGGTGCAGCGACTCCCAGGCGTCTCGATAGCACACGCTGGTCCCGTCGAGGGACTGGCGGCCGGTCCAGAAGCGTACGCTCGCCGAGTCCGGCGTCGCGTCGAAGTCGCCGGCGACGATGACGTGACGGGCCTCGGCCCGCTCGGCCGCCAGGTCCTCGATCGCGCGCGCGGCCGTCACGGCCTGCAGCTCCCGTTCCCGTTCGAGGCCGAATTCCCAGCTCGGCTTGTGGTGGACGAAGAACAACGGGCCGATCGGCTCCGGCGCAGCCACCTCGATCACCGTGACCGCGCCGATCCAGCCGACGGCGGGATCCACGCGATCGGTGACGTGCAGGTCGACGTGGTACGTCGCGTCGATCGGCCAGCGGCTCGCCAGCCCTGCTCCGCAGCCGTCGGCGGTCGCGCCGGGCTGGCGTACGTGGTGATATCCCTCACCGAGGACGTCCGCCGCCTGGTCGTAGCCGTCGATCTCCACCGTCTCCTGGAAGGCGACCAGATCCGGGCTCAGGCGGAGGAACTCCGCCCGCAGGACGTCGCGCCGGCGCGGCCAGCCGGCGTGGCGGCCGAACAGATTGAGGGTCGCGACGCGGAACACGTCCACGAGGACTGGTGTACCCCCGGAGGGGGTCGGGTATGCTTCCGGACGTGGCACGTCGGTATTGGCGCTTTACGCTGGCTCTGGGTGGAGCCGGCGGTCTCCTGCGCTGACCGACCACCACCCAGAGCCAGTAAGGCGGAGACCTCCCGGTCTTCGCCTTTCGTCATTCCAGGACGGGCTCTGGCACTGGTTGGACCGGGCCCCGTCCCCCATCAGGCGGGAGCATCGAGATGACCATCACCAACGACCTGCACGTCGCCGCGTTCGAGCCGCTGGAGCCGCCGTCGGCGCTGCTGGCCGAGTTCCCGCTCGGGGGCGTACGCGCGGATCTCGTCGAACGCACAAGACAAGAAGTCCGGGACGTCCTGACCGGCAAAGACGATCGCCTGGTCGTCGTCGTGGGCCCGTGTTCGGTGCACGACCCGAAGGCCGCCCTGGACTACGCCCGCCGCCTGGCTGCCGCAGCCGAGCAGCACGCTCGCGACCTGCGCATCGTGATGCGGGTGTACTTCGAGAAGCCGCGGACCACGCTCGGCTGGAAGGGCCTCATCAACGACCCCGGCCTGGACGGCACCTACGACGTACGCCGGGGTCTGCGCATGGCCCGGGAACTGCTGCTGGACATCCTCGATCTCGGCGTCCCCGTCGGCTGCGAATTCCTCGACCCGATCAGCCCGCAGTACATCGCCGACGCGGTCACCTGGGGCGCCATCGGCGCGCGTACCACCGAGAGCCAGGTGCATCGGCAGCTCGCGTCGGGCTTGTCGATGCCGGTCGGGTTCAAGAACGCGACCGACGGCAGTGTCGGCGTCTCGATCGACGCCTGCCACGTGGGCCGCAGCAGCCACGTTTTCTTCGGCGTGGACGCCGACGGCCGGGCCAGCGTCGTGACCACGACCGGCAACGAGGACTGCCACGTCATCCTGCGCGGCGGCAAGACCGGGCCGAACCACCTGCCCGGCCCGGTGGCGGCGACGCTGATCGCGCTGGAGAAGGCCGGCCTGAAGCACCGTCTCGTGATCGACGCCAGCCACGGCAACAGCAACAAGGACCACGTACGCCAGTCGGGCGTGGCGGTCGAGATCGCCGACCAGATCGCGGCCGGGCAGAGCGGCATCGGCGGCGTGATGCTGGAGAGCTTCCTGGTCGGCGGCCGTCAGGACCTCGAATCCGGGCGGCCGCTGACCTACGGCCAGAGCGTCACCGACGCCTGCATGAGCTGGGCCGCGACCGAGGAGGCGCTGGCCACGCTGGCCCGCGCCGTGGTGGCGCGACGGGCAGCCGCCTGAACGTCAGGCGTTGCCGTGGTAGAAGGGGGATCCGGGATCGGTGTACGGGACCGGGTCCTCCTGCGGCGCGGAGGTCTCCACGGACTCCACCATCCGGCTGGGCGGGACGCGATCGGGCAGCTGCCCGTAGCGGATGAACCGGAACAGCTCGGCCTCGTCGTCCGTCATGGGGGTGATCGACTCGGGCTCCATGGCTCCATCGTCACCCCTGCGAGCGACCTCGGCCATCCGGCACACGGACCGATCCCGATC
The DNA here is from genome assembly GCA_013361475.1 of Hamadaea sp. Lineage (GTDB taxonomy): Bacteria > Actinomycetota > Actinomycetes > Mycobacteriales > Micromonosporaceae > Hamadaea. Next base: position 4,681 of record JABFYB010000286.1, on the reverse strand, counting down.
AACGCCGCAGCTGACGTATCCGACATGTTATGCACGGTCGGCCGGTCGGAGGATATCCGGAGGGTGACAAGCTCAGCACACTGTGCCCGTGACTGGGGGGCTCTCAAGAACCATGACCGCGCTGGTGGCCGCGCTGTGCCTGATCTCCGCGGCGGCCTGCGGCAAACCGGACGAGGTACGCGTACTGCCGGGGGCGAGCGCGTCCCCCGAGGCGAGCGGCTCGCCCGCTCCCGCGAAGTACGCCGGTTTCTCCGATCCGGCCGGCGTGGGCAAGCCCTACGGCACGAAGGTGAACGGGCTGCTGACCTTCCGCGGCAACCCCACCCGGTCCTACTTCGGCACCGGACCGGCGCTGCGGACCAAGCCGTCGCAGTTGTGGCGCTTCCCGAAGTCGGGCAGCCTGTGCCACCCGTCCACGGACGAGAAGGGCACCCGGATCTGGTGCGGCTCCGGCTGGACCGGCCAGCCCGCCGTCTTCGAGCGCGACGGCCGCACCTGGGTCGTCTTCGGGGCGTACGACGCGAAGGTCCACTTCCTCGACGCCGACACCGGTGAGCGGATCATTCCCGACTTCCCCACCGGGGACATCATCAAGGGCTCGGTGACCATCGACCCAGACGGATACCCGCTGGTCTACTCGGGTTCGCGCGACAACTACTACCACATCATCGCGATCGACCGCGGTAAGCCGGTCGAGCTGTGGAAGCTCTCGGCCCACGCGGTGTCGCCGACCAAGTGGAACGACGACTGGGACGGCGCCGGGCTGATCATCGACGACTACCTGTTCGAGGGCGGCGAGAACAGCCAGTTCCACATCGTGAAGCTCAACCGGGGCTACGACAAGAACGGCAAGGTGACGGTCAAGCCGAAGCTGGTCTTCAACGCCCCCGGCTGGGACTCCGAACTGCTCAAGGCGATCGGCGACGGCATGGTGTCGATCGAGAACTCCGTCGCGATCTACCAGGACACGGTGTACTTCGCCAACTCCGGCGGCCTGGTCCAGGGCTGGGACATCAGCGGACTGAAGAGCGGCAAGAAGCCCACCCGGGTCTTCCGGTTCTGGACCGGCGACGACACCGACGCGTCGATCACCGTGGACGCCGACGGCTTCCTCTACGTCGGCTCGGAGTTCGAGCGGAACAACGCCCGCGCCCGTCAGGTCGGCCAGATGATGAAGCTCGATCCGCGGAAGAAGGACAATCCGCTGGTCTGGAGCCAGAAGGACCAGCGCCCGCCGAAGTCCGGGATCTGGGGCTCGCCCGCGCTCTACAAGGACATCGTCATCTTCGACACCCACCCCGGCGACGTGCTCGGCATCGACCGGGCGACCGGGGCGATCCGCTGGAAGTTCCGCGTACCGGGTGGGGAGACCTGGCAGTCGCCGGTGGTGGTCGACGACGTGCTCTACATCGGGGACTGCACGGGCGTCATGCGTGCGTACGACGTGGCGGACACGAACGCCCAGCCGAAACCGCTCTGGTCGATGAAGATCGGCGGCTGCATCGAGTCCACCCCGGCCGCCTGGAACGGCCGCCTCTACTTCGGTACGCGAGCCGGCGGCATCGTCGCTCTCGGCACCAAGTAGTCGATCACCCGCTCCCGGAGTCGATCAGTCCGCTGGGGACGCGACACCACCACCCGCCCACCCACACGATTCCACCAAGATCACGACCGAAGGTTCATGATCGCGCGGAAAGGGCGGGGTGGAAAAGGGTCGATATGTGAGGGAAGGTCGGGTTTGGTCAGGTAGGAAGGATCTCGGCGGCCCATTCCGGGACGCGGAGGGAGCAGCAGCTTTCATGGCCAACGACCTGCAGATCGAAAAGCTCGACCGGGCTTTCGACCACATCGACGCCAACCACTCCGGCGAGATCGAGCGGGACGACCTGCTCGGCCTCGGTTCCCGGGTGCTGCTCGGCTTCGGCGAGTCGCCGACGTCGACCAAGGGCAAGCAGCTCATCGACCGGTTCGACGAGCTGTGGTCCGAGATCGTCGAGCACGCCGACTCCGACGAGTCGGGGTCGATCTCCCCCGCTGAGTTCCGCACGGCGATGATCACGGCGTACATCGACGGGCAGAAGTTCGACAAGACGTTCCGCCCGGCCGCCGTGGCGATCGCGGCGCTCTGCGACACCAACTCCGACGGCGCCATCACGCTGGCGGAGTTCCAGGTGCTCCAGTCCGCGTTCGGCACCGGCGACGGGGACGCGATCGCGGCGTTCGAGCGGCTCGACTCCGACGCCAACGGCAGCCTGTCCGTCGACGAGCTGGTCCAGGCGGCGTACGAGTACTACACCGGCGGCGACCCCAAGCTGGCGGGCAACCACCTGTTCGGTCCGCTGTGACCGCCGGCGTGACGAGCGTCCCGGCCGCGCCCTCGCGCGCGGCCGGGATGCCCGGCGCCGCCGATCTGCTGCCGCTGATCGAGCGGGTGCCGGCCCTGGCCGCGCCGTGCCGGCATCACCGCGACGAAGCCGTCATCGAGCTGGCCGTGCAGGAGTGGGCGCTGCGCAGCTTCCCCGAGCTCTATCCGGCTCGGCTCCGGGCCGCGCGGTTCGGGGAGATGGCGTCCCGCGCCTTCCCCGAGACCAAGACGCCCGAAGTGATCCTCTTCGGACAGTGGCTGGTCTGGCTGTTCGTCTTCGACGACCTGCGCGACGACGGTCCGCTCGGCTGGGACGAGGGGGCCGTCGACCGCCTCTACGACGCCGTCCTCAGCTCGTGCGACACCATGCCGCCGCTCGACGCCCACCCGGTCGTGCGCGCCTTCCGCGACCTGTGGGCACGCACCGCGCCACGCTCGGGCGCGAGCTGGCGGGCCATGTTCCGGGTCCATCTCGCCGAGCACCGCGCGGCATGCCGCTACGAGGCGCGCTTCCGGTCCGCACGACGTCTCCCCTCACCCGGCGAGTACGCACAGCTGCGCCGCCAAGCCAACGGTTCGTTCCTCTTCGACCTCCCGGAACCCGTGCTGGGCGCGGAACTGCCGGGCGACCTGCGTACGTCGGCGGCATGGCGCGAACTGTTGTCGGCGTGCAACGACATCACGGCGTGGTGCAACGACATCGCCTCGGCGGCCAAGGAGAGCGCGCACGGCGACGTGCACAACTACGTGCTCGTGCTGGCGCACGATCGCGGAGTCTCGTTGGCGGCCGCCGCGGACGAGGTGCTGGATCGGATCGCCGGACGGATCGACGATCTGACCGCCGCCGCCCGGGCGCTCCCGGCCGAGTTCACCCGGCTGGAGTTGAACAAGGCGGCCGCGCGGGACGCCAGCAAAGTCGCGATGGTGCTGCTGGGTGCGCCGCGCGGCCACCTCGAATGGCTCCTCGAATCGGCCCGCTACGGGTAGGTGAGGCCGTAGCCGAGCGGGAACAGCGGGGTCTTGCCGTCGCCGTCGTTGATCGGCTGCTGCGAGACGCTCGCCATCCAGGTCGAGGGCAGTTTCCCGGTGGGCTTGTAGTCGCCGAAGAGGACGTCGGCCACCCCCGCTCCCTCGGTCCCCGGCAGCCACGCGGCCAGCAACGCGTTCCAGTTCGGCAGCTCGGCCGCGACGTCGAGCGGACGGCCGGAGACGAGGACGACCACGACCGGTACGCCCTTGCCCCGCAACGTGTTGATGACGCGGAGGTCATCCCGGTCGAGGCTCATGCTGCCGGTGCGGTCGCCCTGGCCCTCGGCGTACGGGGTCTCGCCGACGACGGCGACGGCGACCTTGTAGCTGCTGTCGATCCCCGTGCCGCGCTGGCTGTACGTGACTGTGGTCCCCGGCCCGGCTGCGGCCCGGATGCCTTGCAGGATGGAGGTTCCGGGCGTGATGTTCCCCGACGATCCCTGCCACGAGATCGTCCAGCCTCCGCATTGGTTGCCGATGTTGTCGGCGCTCTTGCCGGCCACGAAGATCTTGTTGTTGTCCTTGGCGAGCGGCAGGACGTTGCCGGCGTTCTTGAGCAGCACCTGCGACTGGCGTACGGCTTGCCGGGCCAGGGCACGGTGTGCGGCGCTGCCGACGGTCGGCGTGAACGACCGGTCGGTGTAGGGCTTCTCGAACAGCCCCAGCTCGAACTTCTTCGTGAGGATGCGGCGGTTCGCGTCGTCGATCCGGCTCAGTGGCACGTGCCCGTTGGCGGCCTCGGCGCGCAGCGTCGTGATGAAGTTCTTCCAGGCGGTGGGCACCATCACCATGTCGATTCCGGCGTTGACCGCGGCGGTCACCTCGGCGGCGGTGAAACCGCTCGCGCCGTCGATCTGGTCGATGCCGTTCCAGTCGGAGACGACGAAGCCGGAGAACCCGAGCTCGCCCTTGAGCACGTCGGTGATCAGGTATTTGTTGCCGTGCAGCTTGACCCCGTTCCAGCTGCTGTAGGAGATCATCACCGACCCGACGCCGCGCTGCACCGCCGCCTGGAACGGCGGGAGGTGAATCGCCCGGAGGTCGGCCTCGGAGAGCACGGTGTTCCCCTGGTCGTCGCCGCCCTCGGTGCCGCCGTCGCCCACATAGTGCTTGGCGGTGGCGAGGACTGACGACGGGCCGTTGAGCGACGTGCCCTGCAGACCCGTGACGATCGTCGACAGCGAGGAGGCGATCGAGGGCACCTCGCCGAACGACTCGTAGGTACGCCCCCAGCGGTCGTTGCGGGCGACGCACAGGCAGGGCGCGAAGTCCCAGTCGATGCCGGTG
>JABFYB010000138.1 GCA_013361475.1 Hamadaea sp. | reverse complement strand
GCGCACGCGTGGGCCGGGCGGTCGACGACCGCCCGGCCCTGTGTTCGCGATCAGAAGACCGGTACGCCTTCGCGGACCAGCCGCCAGTTGGGCTGGAAGAAGTCGGCCGGGTCGATGGCGCCCTTGGCCTGCGCCCAGTCGATGAGCAGCTGGCGGATTTCCTTCTGCTCGTTGTAGACCTGCGTCTTGACGATGCCGGGGAAGTTGCCGCCGCCGCTGCGCCGGTAGTTGTTCACCGCGATGACGAACTGGTCGGTGTCGGCCACCGGGGTGTCGGTGCCCGCGTGGGTCAGCTTCGTGATGCGCTCACCGAGCGGTTTGCTGATGTCGATGTCGTAGTCGACGCCGGACAGCGTGTCGTAGTTGTAGTCCGGCACCGCCGGGTCGTTGATCGTCTCGGGGTCGACCGGGGCGCCGACGGCGAGCGTGCGGAAGTACTTCACCGAGTACTCCAGGTACGCCCGGACCTCGGCGCCGCTGATCAGCACCGCTTCAAGGGTGTTGTCGTAGATGTAGAGCCCGGCGACGTCCTTGATGCGTACGTCGCCGGCCGGGAAGACGGCCGTGCGGCTGAACGGGGCCGCGATGGACAGCACGGGCAGGGTCGCGTACTGGGTGCTCGCCATGGCGGCGGCCACCGTGTCGGTCTGCACCTTGTTGATGTAGTCCAGGATCGCGGTGTCCTTGTAGCGGGACTCCGCCGCCGACAGTTCGACCACCGACTGGGCGACGACCTGGTTCACGTACGCGACGGTCTTGTTGTGCTGTGCGCGTACCGCGTCGAGCACTGCGGGGTCCTCGACGACCGTGTTGGTGTTGAGCATGGTGGACCGCTTGCTGGTGACGCGCCAGACGCCGCGTTCCCGGGTGAGGGTGAAGTCCATCCGGGTCAGCCGCTGGCCCCACTTCGACGGCTCGGACAGCAGGACCTGCTCGCGGCTGATGTCGTTGGTCACGAACCGCTGGACGACCTCGTTGTGCGCGTGGCCGAACAGGATCGCGTCGATGTCGGGCACCTGCTGGGCGATCAGCGCGGCCGGGTTCTCGTTCGGCAGGTCCGGGCCGTAGCTGGAGGTGCCGCTGTCGCCGCCGTGCGCGGACACCAGGACGATGTCGGCGCCCCGGGCGCGCATGATGGGAACCCACTTCAGGGCGGTGGCGACCATGTCGTTGAAGACGAGCTTGCCCTCGACGTTGCCCCGGTCCCAGATGGCCACGCCCGGGTTGGTGAGGCCGAGGATGCCGACCCGCAGGGTGGGCGCGTCCTCGCCGAGGGAGACCTTCTTGATCACATACGGCTGGTACGCCGGCTGCCCGGTGGCGGCGTCGACGGCGTTCGCGGCCAGCGCCGGGAAGCCGAGCTGGCGGATCCACAGGTCGAGCAGCGGCAGGCCGTAGTTGAACTCGTGGTTGCCCAGCGTGACGGCGTCGTAGTCGATCACGTTCATCGACCGGGCCATCGGGTGCGTCTCACCGGTGGAGGTGATCGGCTCCTGCTTGGCGTAGTACGTCGCCAGCGGGGTGCCCTGGATCGTGTCACCGGCGTCCAGCACGAGCGTCGCCTTGCCCTGGCGCTCGGCCCGGATCTGGTTGACCAGGGTCGCCAGCTTGGCTACGCCGACGTCGTTGTGCGCGCTGTCGTCGTACTCCTTGTCCTTGTAGTAGTCCCAGTTGTAGACGTTGCCGTGAATGTCCGACGTGCCCAGCAGGGTGAGGTCCCAGCTCTTGGTCTTCGGCGATCCGGCCTGCGCCGGGGCCGCGCCGATGAGCGGGGCGGCCGCGACTGCTGCAGCGGCGGCCAGAACCTGGCGCCGGGAGCCGGTGGGGGGATTTTTCATTGCGCGCCTTTCCTGGACGATCTTTGCGCTGGGGAGCGCTATCGCACCCTAACGACCGGTCAGAGGTCCCGCGACCTCGGCCTCGATCGGTCATCGGCCGGTCACCGCCCGGCCGCTGAGGGTTAACGCGCGTACGTCGCAAGTCGGATTTGCCCGACCCGGCGAGCGGCCGGTGTCGTCTACTCTCCCGCCATGACGGGGACATCGAAGCGCGCACGCGTGGCTCGGCGTGGCGCAGTCGCCATCGCCGTCGTGCTGGCGCTGCTCGCCGGCGGCTACGCGACGTTCGTGGCGGTGAAGTCGCCCTTGTCCATCGCGTCCGTCGAGGTCGAGGCGGCGTCCGTCGTCAGCGAAGGCGACGGGTACCTGGTCCGGTACACGCCGTCCGGCGAAGTCCTGCTGCGCATGACGCTGCACAACGACGGACGCCTGCCGGTCCGCCTCACCGGCCTCCGGGCGCCGTGGGTTCCGACCAGCGACCCGGCTACGTCGCCGCCCATCGCGCCGTTCTACCAGGCGACCGCCGTCGGCTTCGACGCCGATGAAGTGACCGCGTTCCAGCCGGTGACGCTGCGGGCCGGGCACGCCGTCTCCGTCGGCCTCCGGTTGACGATGTGCCCCGCCGGCACGCCCGGCACCGACGCCGGTCGATTCACCGCCCACCAGATCACGCTGATCTATGCGTACGCGGGCTGGGAGCGGGCGCACACCGAAGACCTCACCCAAACGGTCAGCGCACCGTTCTACAAATGCGACTACGCCGGACGCCGGCCCTGACCGTTGCGGCGACCGCCGCGGGTCGCGTACGCCCGAGGCTCGCGGCCGATCGGCCGATGTCGGCGATCGTGGGTGAACCCATGATGGGCAGCACCGCGGCGAAACCTCCAGCCGCGGCACCGCCCCAGGACAGGAAGCGAATGGACACCACGAGCGTTGCCGGGCGGCGCGACGAGCTGACCCGACTCGCGTCGCTGCTGCAGCCGCAGCCAGGTGCGCGAGGCATCGTGATCACCGGCGACGACGGGATGGGCAAGACGACGCTGTGGCAGGCCGCGCTGGACAGCTCCCGTGGTGCGGGCACGCATCGGATACTGCAGTGTGCACCGGCCGTCGCCGAGCGCCACCTTCCGTATTCGGGACTGAGTGACCTGCTGGCCGCGGTCGACCCGGCCGCGGTCGAAAGCCTCCCGCCGCCACAGCGACGCGCCCTCGCGGTGGCGACTCTGGTCGCCGATCCATCGCCGACGCCGCCCGATGAGCGCGCGGTCGCCTACGGCCTGCTGAGCGTCATCCGCGCCCTGACCGCTGTCAGCCCTCTCGTGATCGCAGTCGACGACTTGCACTGGCTCGACACACCGACCGCTCTCGCCCTGGCCTACGCGGCGCGACGATGCCTGGCCGACCCAGTCGTGTTCCTGGTCAGCGCGCCCGACATCGGCGGCGCGGCGCCGCACCCGGTCGTCGCCGCCCTCGATCACCGGGCATGGTTCGAGCTGCCGCTGGGTCCGCTGGGACTCGGATCGCTGCATCGCCTGGTGCGTTCCAGCCTCGGCATCGATCTGACCCGGCCGCAGTTGCTGCGCCTGCACGCCGGCTCAGGCGGCAATCCCCGGCAGGCCCTGGCGATCGTGGGCCGGCTCGTGGGTTCATCCCGCCCCGGTGCTTCCGGCCAACTCCCCGGCCCGGACGACCCGGCCGCGGCCCTCGCCGGATTCGACGCCGACCTCGCCACCGGCGGTGAGCGGGCCGGTCACGCGCATGCGCAACTGGCGCTGCTCTGCCTGAGCACCCGAGCCGACGTGACGGTCGCCCAGCAGCACGCCCGGCACGCCGTCGACCTGCTGGGCGAAGCCTGCCCGGTGGAGGTCCTCACGTGCCTCGCCGTGCTGGAGAACTTCGCGGGGCCGACGACGACAGCGCGGCTGGAGCGGGCGATGGCGATGTCCACGACCAGCCGAGTGGAGTCCGTCTATGAGCATCCGACCTTCTGGGCCGGTCATCGGCTGATGTTGGAGGACCGTTTCGACGAGGCGCGCGTCCAGTTCCAGGCGGCGCTGGCGATGGCAGCACCGAGCGGCGACGAGTGGTCACGCGCCGCGATGCTCGTCCACGTCGCCGAACTCGAGTGCCGCGCCGGAAACTGGGCCGCCGCGGCCGAGTACGCCCACCAGTGCAGCCTGCTCACCCGCGACGCCGCGCACGGCCAGCCCGGACTCGCCCGGTATGCCGAGGCGATGGTGGCCGTCCGCCAAGGCGACCTCACCCGAGCCACGACGCTCGCGGCCGAGGGCGAACTGCTCGCCGCGGCGGGCGGCGACGAGCTCTACCGGATCCAGAACATCGGCGTGCGCGCCCACGCCGCCGTCTCCCTCGGCGAATGGGCCGAGGCGGCCGGGCTGCTGCGGAACATGCCCGATCACCTCCTCTCCCTGGGCTGGCGGGAGCCGACAGTGTTTCCCCTGTGGCCGGATGCGATCGAATCGCTCATGGCCGTGGGCGAACTGGAGCTGGCGACGCGGTATCGCGGCATCTACGCGGCGAACGCCGACGCGTACGCCCGCCCGACGGCACAGGCGACCGCGGCGCGGTGCGCCGGGCTGTTGCACGCCGCCCGTGGTGACCTGCCCGGTGCTCTCGACATCCTCGCCGCCGCAGTCGACCTGCACCAGCGGTCACCAGACCGGTACGAGATGGGACGCACGTTGCTTGCGCTGGGCGCCACCCGGCGTCGCGCCCGGATGAAACGAGCGGCCCGCGAAGGACTGGACGAGGCGCTGGCCATCTTCGAAGCGCTCGGCTCACCGGTGTGGGCACAGCGCGTACGGGCCGAGACCGCCCGCATCGGTGGGCGGGTCGCCACCGCGGAACTGACCGACGCCGAGGAACGTGTCGCCGACCTCGCCGCACGCGGCGCGACGAACCGCGCGATCGCCGCCGAACTGTTCCTGGCCGAAAGCACGGTGGAAGCACACCTCTCGCGGATCTACCGGAAGGTGGGCGTACGCACACGCGCTGAGCTGGCACACCGGTTCACCACCGGCAAACTGTAGGGGTTTCCGGGATTCCGGGACTCGCTTTCAGCCCTACCGTGGATCTTCCGTTCCGCTGTCCAGGAGATCCGCTTGCCACACTTCAGATCAAGGCCGTCCAGAGTCCTCGTGGCACTACTCGCGATGAGCCTCGTCCTCACTGGATGCACCGACGACCCGTCCGACTCGGCGACAGCGTCCGAGCTGACGGGCACCATGTCGACGGTGGGCCAGGGCCTTCCGCCGGATGCGAGCCAAGCCGCAGAACGGCTCGTGGACATCGTGCTCGACGGTCCGGCCGATCAGTCCAACGCCGCCGCAGCCGAATTGCTGCGCCGCGGTGGCCTGCCGATCGTGACAGCACGCGGTCCGGTGGTGGCGATGCCGGACACGCTCGTCCTGTACGACGCACCCGTCTACGCCGAGCTGATTCCGGCACTGGTGACGGCGACTCGTGCGCATGACCGGTATTCGGTCGACCAGTGGGCGACCCTGCTGACGTCCGTGGGGCTCACCAACCGGAACCTGACCTTCGCGCAGATCACCAAAGCATTGGCGGGCTGGGGTAAGACGCCGGCCGAGCAGCCGGTCTTCACGACCGCGGCGGCCGCGGTGCGAGCCTTGTCGGCCCGCCGCGGGCAAGTCCTCTACCCGGCGGCCGATGTGGCGACCACCTACTTCGATCCGTTGCAGACCGTGCTGCTGCTGGCGCACGCGACCAGCCGCTTCGGCATCGCCACCCGGCCGACGGCAAAGGCCAGAGCACTCGGGCTCACGGCGGCGTTCGTCAACGCCAAGGCCGACGACGACAAGGGGCCATGCGAGATCTTCACGACCCTGTTCGAGACGGACGACGCCGTCACCAAAGCCAACAGCGACTTCCTGAAGGACCAGCTCAAGGACCGGCTCGCCGGCGCGGTCCTGAGCGAAGGCGCCAAGGAGATGTTCGACAAGGCGACCGAGGCGTGGGGCAAGGCCGGAGCGACCCTCAGCGCCATCATGCTCATGCTCGGGGCGCGGCTGACCCTGACCTCGGACAAGGCGACCACCCATTTCAAGCATCAGGCCGGCAGCCGGGCCGAGCACGTCACGCTCACCGCCAAGGCCGAGTTCGACATCAAGATCGCGGCCGACAAGCTGGAGTGCTACACACTGGCCGGGCTCTCGATCCCGAAGGCCGGTCCGATGGAAGGCTTCACCATTCGCTGGTCCAGCGAGCAGGACCAGCGTGGAACCATCCAGAAAGGCGGCAACGCGTACCTGGTCGCCGTCTCCGCCGACTCGGCCAAGATGACCAAGGGCACCAAGACCGGTGCGGACGGCGTCGCGACCCTCGAACTCAAACCACCCGTGGAGAACCCGGCCGGCAGCGGTGAGAAACTCAAAGGATCGGCGACCTTCATCGCGAAGATGGACAAGGAGAACTTCCCGTTCGAGCTGGGCGACATCTTCTCCCTCGCCGGCGGCCCGCTCGGTTTCGCCATCGCCAAGTCGTTCGACCTCGTCAAAGACGTGCTGACCCGCGCGGGCCTGCCGGAGCAGTCCATCACCATCGGCGTCGACTACCACGGCAGCGACATCATCGTCGCCGAAGGCCACGGGCGCATCGAGATGATTCTGGCCGCGATCCCCGACGCGTACGTCGACCTGGTCAGCTGCAGCGGTGTCAACGGTCCGTTCAAGGGAACCGGCGGGTTCGGCGGCTCGGTCACCGAATGGTTGCGGCTGTCGCGCGTCCTTGGTGTGCCGATCGCCGACGAGTATCCGGGCGGCCGGGCCACATTGTCGGTCATGACGAACCCGGACGCGCCCAACCCGTTCCTCATTCTCAAGGGCGAAGGCGGCAAGCAGTTCCTCGACGGCGTCCTGACGTTCTATCCGCCCGCCTCGGCCAACAGCGCCGTCGTCCTCGACGACAACCGCGTCGGCCGGCCCGTCGGCGAGGTCGAGATGCTCGTCGCCGGCAACCCCTTCCCCTTCGGTGACCTGGTCTGGCCCGTCGTCCGGGTCGCCGCCGACCCTCGCTGCCCGGCGGTGAAGTATGAATACGACAACGCGTAGCCGTGCGGCGCGGGTGGCCGTGGCCATGCTGCTGAGTCTGGGGCTGTCCGCCTGCGACGGCGACGACCAGCCGACCGGCCGGCCCAGTGCCGGCCCCGCCGGCGCCGACCCGATCGCGTCGGCCGGCTTTCCCGGCCTCTACCACGACGCCTCGAACGTCTCGGTCCTTCCGGGCCCAGCCGAGCAGCTACGGCTGGTCGGCACCATGACGTGCGCCGAGATGGACGCCATGCTGTCGGCTGGTCAATGGCGCGTGGTGGACCGGCTGACCCTGCCGGGCGGATCAGCGGGCGCGGCCATCGCCGGCATCGTGCCGGGCCTGCTGCTCGAACGGGCCGGCACGCTGGCATTCGTGACGCTCAAGGGCGATCACGATCTGTGCACCGGGACGGTGGTCAAGGCCCGACGCGACGGCATCGTCCTCACCGGAAAGGGAATGCCCGGCGCGGCGGCCGGCTGGTCGGCGTCGACGATGTGCGTCGACCTCGGCGACGGTGTCCTGAACGTCAGCCTCTACTTCGACACCGAAGCCAAGATCGGCGGGCTGCTCACGGTCACGCTGCGGGCGAAGGACGGGAAGTACACGGTGGACGGCGAGAGCGGCGACTTCACCGTGCTGCTGATCAGCCATCGCTCGGCTGCCCTGGAGGCGTACAGCAAGGTCTTCGCCGGCGCGAAGAACCTTCCCGGCGTGGCCCTGCACTCCCTCGAACCCGGCGACGCGTTCGGCGGCACCGCGACAGTCGACACCGGCGCGGCGGACCGGCCACACGGCTCGTTCAGCGTGGCGGGCCTGGTCGATGCCCAGACCGCTGCCGAGGTCAGCCTCAGCCTGCCGTTCTCCTGCGCCAAGGTGGTGGTCCTGAAATCCAGCTGACCGCGGCCCGCCGGCGGCCTAACGCGGCGCAGCCCGGCCGTCGGCGGCGGCCAGGACGATGACGGTGTCGCCCGGCAGCGCCTCGGGTACGCCGTCGTGCGTGACCGGGTCGAGGCTGCCGTCGCGGCGTACCAGGAACAACGGTTCGCCGGACGAGCCGTCGGCGGTGACGAGGTGGCCTTCGGCGTACCGCCGGGTGATGGCGTCCCGGGTGAGGCCGGGACGAAACAGCGCAGGCCCGCCGCCCCCGGAGACCGACACCCCGTCGCGAGCGGGGGCGAGGCGGTAGACCGGACCCTCGATGCCGCCCTGCAGGAGCGTCGCCGCCAGATTGTTGAAGTCGTCCTCGTCGGTGAGCAGCAGAACCGTGGTGACCCCCTCGACCTGGGCGGCCGGGTCGGTGACGTCGGTGAGCAGTTCACCGGGGGCCAGGTCGAGACCGGCGTCCTGGATGGCCTGGCGTTCGGTGTGGCGGCCCGCCCAGAGCACGACTTCCAGCCCGAGGTGGCGCAGCGCACGGGCCAGGTCGAGGACCCAGGCATCGCCGCCGACGAGCAGGGGACGGGCGCGGGCGGCGCGGACGACCCGCAGCAGACGCGCGGCGGGTGCGGCGGTGAGCCCGTAGAGCGTCACGGTCATGACGATGACGAGGAACGTGGCCGGCAGGATCTTCTCGGCGCCGGTGTAGCCGTTGGTGACCAGCGACGGACCGAACGCGGCGGCGGTGGCGGCCGCGACGATGCCCCGCGGCGCCATCCAGCCGATGAACGCACGTTGCCGGGCCGGGACGTCGGTGCGCACCGTCGACAGGTACGCGACCAGGGGCCGCACGACCAGCACCAGCACAGCGGTGACGGCGAGCACCGGCAGGACCAGCCCGCGCAGCGACTGCGGGGTGACGGTGGCGGAGATCGACACGAACAGCACACCGATGACGAGCTGGACGAGGGTCTCGAAGAACGGCCGCCGCCCCGAGATGTCGAACGCGCGCATGTTGGCCAGGGCCAGGCCCATCAGGATGGCCGCGAACAAGCCGCTGTCGTCGCGCAGCACGTCGCAGACGGCGGCGATGCCGACCACCACGGCCAGCTGGACGAGGGTGCCCAGGATCTCGCCGAGCCGCAGCCGGTTCAGGGCCAGCCACAGCAGCACCGTGCCGAGCACCGCGCCGACCAGGCCGAGCAGCAGACTGCCGCCGAAATGCGCCACGCCGCTGAGCAGCCGGTCGCGGCCGCCCGCGACGACGGCGTGGAACACCAGGGCGCCCAGGATGCCGCCGACCGGGTCGACCAGCGAGCCCTCCCAGGCCAGGATGTGCTGCAGACGGTCCTCGGGACGCACATAGTTGAGCAGCGGGCCGACGACGGTCGGCCCGCTGACCACGAGGATCGCGCCGATCATCAGCGCGGCCTGCTTCGACATGCCCAGCAGCCACATCGCCAGCAGCGCCCCGCACACCCAGGTGAGCGTCGCGCCGATGGCCAGCAACCGCATGACGACTTTGCGGTTGTGCCCGCGCAGCCGGTTCAGCCGCAGCCCGAGCCCGGCGTCGTAGAGGATCACCGCCACCGAGAGCGACACCAGCGGCTGGAACGCCGGGCCGAGCAGCTTCTCCGGGTCGACGACGTCGGTCAGCGCGCCGGCCGCGAAGCCGGCCGGCAACAGCACGATCAGCGCCGGAATGTGCAGGCGCGAGGCGAGAACCTGCGCCCCGACGGCGAGGACCAGGATCAGGGCCACGCCGAGCAGGACTTGATTGGTCGTCACCTCGCGCCTATCGCAGCGGCCACGCGCCTACGCGGCGGTGGCCGAGGCCGCCGACGCGCCCAGGCGCTCCAGCAGGTGGTCGCCGACCCGCAGCGCGTTGGCCATCGCCGTCAGAGCCGGGTTCACCGCACCGATGCTCGGGAAGAAGCTGGTGTCGACGACATACAGGTTGTCCAGCTCGTGCGCCTTGCAGTCGGCGTCGAGCACCGACGTCTCCGGGTCGTTGCCGAACCGGCAGGTGCCGGCCTGATGCGCCACCCCGGCGATCGGGATGTCAGTCTTCATGTACGCGAACCGGTGCGTGAGATGGTCCTCGTGCATGCCCAGGTGCTTGAGCATCGACTTGAGCTGGTGGTAGAGCCGGTCGGCGGCGGTCTTGTTCGACGGCGAGTACGCCAGCCGCACCCGTCCGTCCGGAGCCAGGGTCACCCGGTTGTCCGGCATGGGCAGGTCCTCGGTCGACAGCCAGAAGTCCACCGCGTGACTGGCGATGTCCCGAAGCGAGAACGACGGCGCCAACTTGGTCTCCAGCGGCTTCTCGCCCCGATACATCTCGGCCTCGGACTTGCCGATCATCTGGATGTTGCCCAGCGGGTAGTCGAAGTCGGGACCGGAGAAGTAGAAGTCGTTGACGCCCAGTGTCTTCTGGAAGACCGTCGGATTGGGCTCCCGCGACAGGGCCAGCACCGCCTGGCTGTCGTGGAACATGTAGTTGCGGCCCACCTGATCCGACCCGTTGGCCAAGCCGTTGGGGTGCTTGTCGGTGGCCGAACTCAGCAACAGCTTCGCCGTGTTCGCCGCGCCGCACGAGACCACGATGATGTGGCCCTGATAGCGCTCCTCCTGGCCCTCGTGCTCCACGACCACGGTCGTCACCGACCTGCCCGTCGCGTCCGTCTCGAGGCGTACGGCTTCGGCGTTGGTCAGCATCTCCACATTGGGCTGCGTCAGCGCCGGGCGTACGCCGAACACCTCGGCGTCGGACTTGGCGTGGAGCGGACACGGGAACCCGTCGCAATGGGCGCACTTGACGCAGATGCTGTACGGCCGGTTCGCCTCGTTCAGGCGTACGCCGCACGGAGCGTGGAACGGATGCAGCCCGGCCGCGGCCAAGTCGTCGGACAGCTGCTGGATGCGCGGCTCGTGCGCGACCGCCGGGAACGGGTACGGGCCGCTGGTCGGCGGTTCGGTCGGGTCCTCGCCCCGGTTGCCGTGCACCTGGTACATCTGCTCGGCGGCGGTGTAATAGGGCTCCATGTCGGCGTAGCTGATCGGCCACGCCGGTGACAGCCCGCCATGGTGCTGGATCTCGCCGAAGTCCTTCTCCCGCAAGCGGTACAGGGCGGCGCCGTAGAGTTTGGTCGCGCCGCCGACGTAGTAGTGCACCTGCGGCTGGAACGCCTTGCCCTTGTGGTCGTACCAGATGTCCGGCGAGATGTAGCGGCCGTCGACGAACACGGCGCCGGTGTCCCAGTTATCGGGTTCTCGGGGCAGCCACGGGCCGCGTTCCAGCAGCAGGATCTTCTTGCCGGACGAGGCCAGCTTGGCGGCGAGAGTGCCGCCGCCGGCGCCGGTGCCCACGATGATGACGTCATAGATGTTCACGAGATCTCCCGAACCATTTCGTCGAGGATGATGCGCCCGGCCGCCTCGATGAGGGCCAGGTGTGAGAACGCCTGCGGGAAGTTGCCGAGGTGCCGCCCGGTCTCGGTGTCGAACTCCTCGGCGTACAGGCCCAGCGGTGAGGCGACCCGCAGCAGTTTCTCCATCAGGTCGCGGGCGCGCTGGATGTCGCCGATGACCGCCAGCCCGGACACGAGCCAGAACGAGCAGATGAGGAACGTGCCCTCCTTGCCCGACATGCCGTCGTCGGTCTCGTCGGTGCGATAGCGCAGCACGAACCCGGCTTCGGTCAGGTCGTCGGCGATCGCCTCGACCGTGGCGCGCAGCCGCTCGTCGGTGGGCGGCAGGAAGCCGAACATGGCCGCCAGCAGTGTGGACGCGTCCAGCGAGTCGGTGTCGTAGTGCTGGCGCAGCACACCCTGGGCGGTCACTCCGTGCGCGAGGATGTCCTCGCGGATCTCCTCGGCCGTCTCGTGCCACTGAGCGGCCAGCTTCGGGTCGCCGCGTACCTCGGCCAGCTGTGCGGCCCGATCCAGGGCCACCCAGCACATCAGCTTCGACGACACGTAGTGCTTGGGTTCGCCGCGTGCTTCCCAGATGCCCTGGTCGGGATTGCGCCAGATCCGGCTCGCGCACTCGGCCTGCGACTGCACTATCGGCCACAGCCGCCGCGGCAGGCGTTGGCTGCGCCGGGTATGCATCAGGATCGAGTCCAGCACCGCGCCGTAGACGTCGTTCTGCTTCTGGTCGTACGCGCCGTTGCCGACGCGTACCGGAGCGGCGCCGGCGTAGCCGGTCAGATGGTCCAGTGTGGTCTCGGGCAGGTCACGGCGGCCGTCGATGCCGTACATGATCTGCAGCGAGCCGTCCTCGGCCGGTTCGAGGTCGGCGACGAACTGCATGAACTCGTCGGCCTCCCAGTCCATGTTGAGCCAGTGCAGCGCCTGCAACGTGAACGTGGTGTCGCGGATCCAGGTGTAGCGGTAGTCCCAGTTCCGCTCGCCGCCGGGCGTCTCCGGCAGCGACGTCGTCAAGGCGGCCACGGTCGCGCCCGTCGGCATGTAGGTCAGGCCCTTGACGGTCAGCGCCGAGCGCTGCAGCATCTCCCGCCAGCGATGGTCGGGGATGCGGGCGTTGGCCAGCCACTCCCGCCAGAAGTGACCGGTGGCGTCCAGCCGGGACGTCGCCTCAGCCAGGTCGGGCGGCGTGTAGCCGTCCTCCCGCCACGACAGGACGCAGAACGCCCCTTGCCCCTCGGTCAGCACATGGCGTCCGCGTACTCGGTCGCCTTCGACGCCCAGCTTCATGTCCGACGCCAGCCGCATCTGGAAGTCGGGTCCGGTCGCCTGGGCGATCTTGAGATCCTCGCCGAGCAACTGCCAGCTGGCCGGTTCCCGGCCGTAATCGAGCACCGGTTCACAGACGAGCTCGACCTCCACCCGGCCGCCGATGCACACCGCCGTGCGTACCAGCAGGTGGTCGGCGTCCTCGTCGACCGGCGGGCGGGTGTGCGGCGTCGACCGGTCCTCCTCATGCCGCGGATAGATCGTCAGCGCGTCGCGGACCTGCAGCCACCCGGTCGGCGTACGCCACGTCGTGGTGAGCACGTGCGAACCCGGCTCGTACTGGCGGGCCACCGGATGGTGGATGCCGTACGGGCCGAACCGGAAGTTGCCCGCGCCCCGGTCGAGCAGGCTGCCGAAGATGCTCGGCGAGTCGAACCGCGGTACGCACAGCCAGTCCACCGAACCGTCGGGCGCCACGAGCGCCCCGGTATGGCAGTTGGACAGGAAGGCGTAGTCCTCGATGGGCGGGAACGGCGACGGCGCGGCGGCGCTCTGCTGCCCCGCCTCGGTGTCGACCCCGGCTCGCTTGAGCTTCAGGTCCCGCTTCGGCTTACTGCGCGTAGCCGCCTTGGTGGCGGCCGACGAACGATCGGCGACGGTTGTCATGCTGCACCCCACGGTGTGTGCCAGCCGCCGTAGTCGGCGACGAGTTGATCGGCCGCGTCAGGACCCATGGATCCCTTCGCGTACGCGTGCACCGGGGGTGGCGAGTCGAGCAGCGGCTGCATGATGCGCCACGTCTCCTCGACGCCGTCCTGCCGGGTGAACCGGGTGCTGTCACCGCGCAGCGCCGCGTGCAGCAGCACCTCGTACGGCGTCGCGCCTTCGCCGCCCTGCGCGCTGAACTCGACGTCGGCGGTGACGGTCTGCGGTCCGGGATTGTCGGCCCGCCTGGCTTGGAACCGGAACCGCACGCCGGTGGTCGGGTCGAGTTTGACGACGAGCTGGTCGGCCTCCGGTGGATGGTCGAACGGCAGGTTCAGCCCGAGCCGCGGCGGCTGCTTGAACACCAGCCGGAATTCGGTCTCGGTCAACGTGAGGTTCTTGCCGGTCCGGATGAAGAACGGAACACCGGACCAGCGCCAGTTGTCGATGTCCAGCCGCAGTGCGGCGTACGTCTCGGTGGTGGAGCCGGGCGCGACCCCGGCGACCGACTGGTACCCGTCGTACTGACCCCGCACGTAGTGCGCCGGATCGGCGGTGCCGACAGCCTTCCACAGGGCCGTCTGTGTGTTCTTGATCGTGTCCGGGTCGTGCCCGGCCGGCGCCTCCATCGCACCCGCCGACATCAACTGCATCAAGTGGTTGACGACCACGTCGCGCAGCGCGCCGACCGGATCGTAGAAGTGGCCGCGGTCGTCGACGCCGAAGTCCTCGGCCATGGTGATCTGCACGCACTCGACGAAGTTGCGGTTCCACACCGGTTCGAACAGAGCGTTGGCGAACCGCAGGAAGATCAGCTCCTCCAGGCCCATCTTGCCCAGGAAGTGGTCGATGCGGAACAGCTGCTGCTCCGGGACCCACGTGTGCAGCTGTTCGGCGAGCTGCTTGGCCGAGGCCAGGTCGTGACCGAACGGCTTCTCCACGACGACCCGGCCGTCGCGGATGATGTCGGCCTTCGCCAGGTTCTCGATCACCATGCCGAACAGCGACGGCGGGATCTCCAGGTAGTACACCGGCGTCCGCGCGTCACCGACGGCCTTCGCGACGTGGGCGTACGTGTCGGCGTCGGAGAAGTCGCCGGCCAGATAGGACATCCGGCCGACCAGGCGCTCGAACACCTCCTCGTCGATCTTCTCGCCACCGCCGGCCACACCGGGTCCCTCGATGGCCGCGCGGGCGTGGTCACGCAGATCCTGTGGCGTCCACGGGTCGACGGCCACGCCGACGATGGGACAGTCCAGCAGGCCCCGCGCCTCCAGCCGGTACAGGGAATGGAAGGTCATCACCTTGGCCAGGTCGCCGGTGATGCCGAAGATGACGAAGACGTCGGCGTTGCCCATTGCTCAGCCCTTCTGTTCCCAGTCGATGCGCGGCATGTCGATCCGCGACGGCTCCAGCAGCGCGGCCGTGCGGTGGTGCGGGCGCACGTAGAACTCCTCGGCCCAGGCGACGAAGGCTTTCAGCTCCGCGCCGATGTTGCCCAGGAGTTCGGCGTGCACGCCCAGCCACGCGGCGAAGGCGACCCGGCCGTGGATCTCATGCCGGTGCGCGCCCATCTCGGCGACGGCCGCCTTGCGGCCGATCATCGCCATGATTCCCTTGTCCCGGTAATGGAACGGCCGGGCCGGCTTACCCTCGGCCAGCAGCAGGATGTTGTCGCCGGCCCAGTGGCCCGCCTGCTGCGCGACGCTGCCGAGCTGCGGCAGGACCTCGTCGCCGAACGGGATGTTGGCCACGTCGCCGACCGCGAAGACATTCGGGTGGCCGGGCACCGTCAGGTCCGGCTCCACGTCGATGCGCCCACCCCGGCCCTGCGCCAGGCCCGAGGCTCCGGCGATCGCCGCGGCCTGCTCGCCGCCGCCCCACACCACAAGACGCGTCGGGATCACCGTCCCGTCGCCCAAGGTCACGTGTTCGGCGCCGATTTCCTTCACCGGTACGCCCAACTGCAGCTTCACACCGCGCCGATGAAGCTGGTTCGCCGCGTAGTCGCCGGCCTCCGGGGAGAATCCGGACAGCAGGTGATGCCCGAGATCCACCAGGATCACCTGGGCGGCGCCCGGCGCCACGTCCGGATACACGTGCGGCATCACGTCGCGCACGAGTTCCGACAGCGCCCCGGCGGTCTCGACACCGGTCGGCCCGCCCCCGACGACGACGAACGTCAGCGCGCCCTCGTCGGCCAGTTCCGGCTTGGCGGACACGTCTTCGAACAGCTGGACGATCCGGCCACGGACGTGGCGGGCGTCGTCCACGCTGTAGAGCGGGTAGGCGTACTCGTCGGCGCCGGGCGTGTGGAAGAAGTTCGGCCGCGCTCCGGCGGCC
>JABFYB010000471.1 GCA_013361475.1 Hamadaea sp. | reverse complement strand
GTTTCGTGAGGCGCACTACGCTGCGGGTGTGGTCGATGTCCTTCCCGCCTGGCTGCGCCCCACCCGGGGCGAACACCGTACGCCGGCCGCGCTCGCCGTGCTGGTGATGATCGGCTTGCAGCTCAAGGTTTCGCACGCGCTCGATGTCCGCCCCGGCTGGCTGATTCCGGTGGTCGAGGGCGTACTGCTGCTGGTGCTGCTCCTGTCGAACCCGGGCCGGGTGAACCGGGAGACCCGCTGGCTCCGGTGGCTCGGGCTGACCCTGGTCGCGGCGGCCAGCATCGCCAACGCGTACGCCGCCGGCCGGCTCGTCTATGACATCGCCACGAAGCACGACGAGGTACGCGGGCTGTCGCCAGGCGTGCTGCTGCTGACCGGCGGGGCGGTCTGGCTGACGAACGTCATCGTCTTCGGGCTCTGGTACTGGGAACTCGATTCGGGCGGTCCGGCTGCGCGCGCGAACGCCCGCAAGGATCGGCCCGACTTCCTCTTCCCGCAGATGACCGCCCGGGATCTGGCGAAGCCGGACTGGGAGCCCGGCTTCGTCGACTACTTCTACGTCTCGTTCACCAACGCGACGGCGTTCAGCCCCACCGACACCATGCCGATGAGCCGGTGGGCCAAGCTGACCATGATGTTCGAGTCGGCGGTCTCCGTCACCGTGGTCGCCCTGGTCGTCGCCCGTGCGATCAACGTGCTCTAGAGGTTCAGCACCGGGTTCGTGAGCGTGCCTACACCTTCGACGCTCACCGTGACGAGGTCGCCTTCGGTCAGTGGGCCGACCCCGGCCGGCGTACCCGTGAGGATCACGTCTCCCGGCAGCAGCGTCATGACGTGCGACACGTAGGAGATCAGGGTCGCCACGTCGAAGACGAACTGGCTGGTACGGCCGAGTTGGCGTACCTCCGGCTCGTCACCGGCGCGACCCACCTCGCAGCGCACCTCGAGGTCCGAGACGTCGATCCCGGTGGTGATCCACGGACCGAGCGGGCAGAACGAGTCGAACCCCTTGGCCCGGGTGAACTGCACGTCGGCCTTCTGCAGGTCGCGCGCGGTGACGTCGTTGGCGCACGTGTAGCCGAAGACCGTCTTGAGCGCGTCGGCCCGGTCGACCCGGCGTGCACCGGTGGCGCCGATCACGACAGCCAGTTCGGCCTCGTGCTCGACCTGGTGCGACTGCGGCGGCAGCCGGATCGGGTCGTTCGGCCCGATGACCGCCGTCGTCGGCTTGAGGAACAGCAAGGGCTCTTTGGGCACCGCGTTGCCGAGTTCGGCGGCGTGCTCGGCGTAGTTGCGGCCGACGCAGACGACCTTGCTGGGCAGGATCGGCGACAGCAGCCGCACGTCGGCCAGCGCCCAGCGCTCGCCCGTGAAATCCAGCTCGCCGAACGGATGGCCCTTGATCGCCGCGACGGTCAGGCCCTCGGTCCCGCCGGAGTCGCCGGTCGGGGACGAGCCCTCGACGACACCGAAGGACATCCCGCCGGAATGAACAAAGCGTGCGATCCGCACCACAACCCCCAGTACTTCGCGATCTCCCGCGATCTCCAACGCCCAATCTATCGCCGTACCCTGGGACCGTGAGCGAGAAGGTCCTGCCGACCGAGCGGTGGCGTCGACGCCAGGCCGCGCACGAGGCCCGCGTGGACCACTGGCTCGGCCACCACCTGGCCCGTCGCCGCGACGGCGTGCAACACCCCGTCGAGGACTTCCTGTTCACGTACTACTCGCATCGCCCGGCGCAGCTCCGCCGCTGGCATCCGGGTTTCGGCGTGATCCTGGCCGACGGTCCGGCTCAGCCGCCGTACGTCACGGCCGGCGGCGGCACGACCGTCGACCCGGAGCTGTTGCGCCGGCGCGCGGACTCGATCCGCTGGATCCACCACCTGCTCGCGGCGACCGCCTCGCGGCCGCCCCAGCTCGGCTGCTTCGGCCTGCACGAGTGGGCCATGGTCTACCGCCAAACCCAGGAGCAGGTCCGCCACAACGCCTGGCCGCTGCGCCTCTCCCCGGCCGCGACCGCCCAGGTCGTCGAAGAGCGAGGGGTACGCTGTACGCACTTCGACGCGTACCGATTCTTCACCGAGCCGGCCCGTCCGCTGAACATCTTGACGCCCACCCGCGACCGCCAGCCGGAGTTGGAGCAGCCGGGCTGCCTGCACGCCACCATGGACCTGTACAAGTGGGCGTACAAGCTGTCTCCGCTCGTGCCGAGCGAACTGGTGGCGGACTGCTTCGAGCTGTCCCGGGCCGTCCGCGAACTCGACATGCAGGCCAGTCCCTACGACCTGGCCGACCTCGGCTATGAACCGGTCCGGATCGAGACGCCGGAGGGGCGGGCGGCGTACGCCCTGCGCCAGAAGGACTTCGCCGAGCGCGCCGCTCCGCTGCGCGCCCGGCTCATCGAAGCCTGCGACACCCTCCTCACCGTCAGCGGGTCGGCGACGCGGTAGTCGACGCGGCGGGTGCCGTCGTGGTGGCCGACGGGGTCGCGGTCGATGCGTCGGTGGGCCCCGCGGTGGGATCGCCGCTCGGCGACTCGCTCGGGAACAGGCCCTGGTGGCGGCACAGCCGGGCCAGGACCGGCCAGCGCTCGTACTCCCAGGCCAGGATGGCGTCACAGTTGTGGATCTTCGCGTCCACGTAGGACTCGCTGTCCAGGTTGATCACGGAGACCTGGTTGAGCACCTGGCCCTTGGAGTCCACCACCACGAGGTTGCCGCCGCCCTGCCAGGAGGCGTCGACCCATTGGCCGGGGTACTCCTGCTGGTAATAGCTGTAGTCCCGGCTCGCCTCCTCGTCGATGTTCACCACCAGGCCGATGCCGAACAGAGCGAGCGCGGCCGAGGTCAGGCCGGCGCTGACGCGCTGCCACCGCTTGGTCCGCGCTCCCGCGGTCCGGCCCAGCCAGATCGAGGCGATGATCAGGGCGATTGCGACGATCAGTCCACCCACGACGCTGTTGCCCAATCGAGGCAGCGCGCCTTCCGAGTCATTCCCGCCGGAGACGACCTCACACAGGATCCAGGCCGCGAGGTAGCCCCGGAGCACCCACCAGGCGGGCCGGAGCAACCGGCCGAACTCGGTCAGACTCGCGTACCCGATGATTCTGCCGATCTGGCGATCGGTGGTCCGCAGCCGCCCCTTGGCCTGGGCCACCGTGGTGGACAGGCGGGCCCCCCGGCCGGGCGGGACCGACGCGCCGAGGGTGGCGCGCAGCTCGGCGGCGTAGGCGGCCGGCGGGCCGAGCCGATCCTCCAGCGTGCCGCCCTCCGCCTCCACCTCGGCCGCGACCTCGGCGAGATGCGCGGGCAGGTCTTCCAGCAGCTCGGCGCGGATGTCGTCGGGCAGGTCGGCGAGTGCCGCACCGACGGCGGCCGCGTAGTGCGCAATGTCGAGGTTCATCGGCTCTCCAGCAGGGCGTCCATCGTGGCGGCGAACCCGCGCCAGACCTCGCCGCCGTTTTTCAGCTGGCTGCGACCGGACGGGTTCAGCGAGTAGTACTTCCGGTGCGGCCCCTCCTCGGAGGGAACCACGTAGGTCGTGAGATAGCCGGCCGCGAAGAGGCGGCGCAGCGTGCCGTAGACCGAGGCGTCGCCGATCTCGTCCAGCCCCGCGCTCCGCAGGCGGCGCAGGATGTCGTAACCGTAGCCGTCCTCCTCCCGGAGGACCGCGAGCACGGCGAGATCGAGGACGCCCTTGAGGAGCTGGGTCGTATCCACGCACCGCACACTACTGCGCTTACCG
>JABFYB010000443.1 GCA_013361475.1 Hamadaea sp. | reverse complement strand
CCCGACCACGGTGAGGACTCCTATCGCGGCTCGGGCCGGCTGACCGGGAAGAAGGCCGTGATCACCGGTGGCGACAGCGGAATCGGCCGAGCGGTCGCGATCGCGTTCGCCCGCGAGGGCGCGGACGTGCTGATCTCCTATTTGAGCGAGGACGAGGACGCCCGGGACACCGCCCGCCTGGTCGAGGAGGCCGGACGGCAGGCGGTGCTGGTCGCCGGGGATCTCGCCGACCGATCGCAGTGCGAGAAGGTCGTCGCGACGGCCGTGGACGCCTTCGGGCAGGTCGACGTGCTCGTCAACAACGCGGCTTACCAGATGACGCACGAGACCCTCGAGGAGATCAGCGACGAGGAGTGGACGCGCACCTTCGACATCAACATCACCGCGATGTTCCGGCTGGTCAAGGCGGCTCTGCCGCACATGGGGGAGGGCGGGTCGATCATCAACACGAGTTCGATCAACTCCGACATGCCCCGGCCGACCCTGTTGCCGTACGCGACGACGAAGGGCGCGATCGCCAACTTCACCGCCGGGCTCGCCCAGTTGCTCGGCGACCGCGGCATCCGGGTCAACGCGGTGGCGCCCGGTCCGATCTGGACGCCGCTGATCCCGTCCACGATGCCGCCCGACCACGTCGAGCAGTTCGGCAAGAACTCCCCGCTCGGCCGGCCGGGCCAGCCCGCCGAGGTGGCCCCGGCGTACGTGCTGCTGGCCTCGGACGAGGCGAGCTACATGTCCGGCGCGCTGATCCCGGTGACCGGCGGGAAGCCGATCCTGTAGCCGATCCGGTCACTCGTTCCGCAGGACGGCCATCGTCGTCCGCTCGGCCTTCTGCCAGAGCCGGGCCTCGTCGGCGGTCGTCCGCGCGGTGTTTCCGTTCGCCGCCTTCGCCCGTGCGGCCTTCTCGGTCGTGGCCTTCGAAGTCGTGGTCTTCGAGGTCGTGGTCTTCGAAGTGATCTTCGTGGTGACCGGCGGCAGCTTGCCGGACTCGAACACGTCCACGATCCGGGGGTCGACATAGGACTTGCGGGCGACCGCGGCCGTGTTGCCGAGGGTGTCCGCGGCCGCACGCATCGCCGCCGCCACCGCCCGTTTGCGCGCGCTCGCGGTCGGGCACCGACCCGCCTGGCACAGACTCAGCGTCGCCGCGACGGTGCCGTGCCAGGTGCGGAAGTCCTTGGCGGTCAGGTCCAGCCCACTGATCTCCCGCAGATAGTCGTTGACGTCGCCGCTCTTCACATCGACCCACTTGCGGCCGTCGCGGTAGGCGAGCAGGTCCGGATGGTCGTCCGACCGGCGCAGCAGCGCCCGGAAGACCTTGGCCAGCGCCGGATCCTCGACGGTGGCGTCGGTGTCCGTGCCGCCCTTGGCCGGAAACGACAGGCGTACGCGGTCGCCCCGGACGCTGACATGCTCCCGGCGTAGCGTCGCCAACCCGAAGGTCGCCTCACCCAGATCGGGATCGTCGACGGCGTACGCCTCCCCGCCGACGCGCAGCGCGGCCTGGTCCAGCAACCGCACGGCGGCGGCCAGTACGCGCCGGCGAGTCAGCCCGCGCTCGGCGAGATCCGCACGCACCTTCCGGCGTACCGTCGGCAACTTCCGCGCCATCTCGGCCACGTGCGCGAACTTCGCCCGGTCCCGTCGGCGCCGCCACTCGTCGTGATACCGATACTGCGTACGCCCGGCGGCGTCGACGCCGGTGGCCTGGATGTGACCGCGTTCGTCCGGGCTGATCCAGACGTCGGTCCACGCCGGCGGCAGCACGAGCGCCTCGGCCCGCTCGCGGTCGGCCCGGCTGACCGGACGGCCGAGGTATCGGTAGGAGAATCCACGGCCACGCCGACGTCGCTCGATACCGGGGGCGGAGAGGTCACTACGGCGAAGTCGCACGGCGACGCCATACCCCAGGTCGCCGATCGGCGAACTAGTCGCTCGCCGCCGGGTCGGCGACGAAGCGATAGCCCAGGCCCGGGTCCGTACGCAGATAGCGTGGCCGGCTCGGGTCCGGCTCGAGTTTGCGGCGCAGATTGGCCATGTGCACCCGGAGGTAGTTGGTCTCGGTGCTGTAGCGCGGTCCCCAGACCTCCTGGAGCAACTGCTGATGGGTGATCAGGCGGTCGGGGTTGCGGAGCAGCACTTCCAGCAGATGCCATTCGGTGGGCGTCAGCCGCACCTCAGTTCCGGCCGCGGTCGTGATCCGTTTCGCGGCCAGGTCGGCGGTGAACGCGGCCGTCGTGACGACGGCGGGGGATTCGGCCGGCGTCGTACGCCGCATCGCCGCCCGGATGCGGGCCAGCAGCTCGCCCATGCCGAACGGCTTGGTGACGTAGTCGTCGGCGCCGGCGTCCAGCGCGTCGATCTTCGACTGCTCGGTGAGCCGGGCGGACAGCACCAGGATGGGCACGGCCGACCAGCCGCGGATCGCCTGCACGACGGCGACGCCGTCGAGATCCGGCAGCCCGAGGTCGACGATCACGAGATCGGGCGGACTGTGCTGGGCGGCGGCCAGCCCGGCGGCGCCGTCGGGGGCGACGGCGACCTCGTAGCCGCGGGCGGACAACGCGATGCGCAGCGCCCGCAACAGCTGACGATCGTCGTCGACGACCAGCACCCGGCTCACGGAACGATTCCATCATCGACGTGCGGAGCACGGGCGAGCGGCAGGCTGACGGTCACCGTGAGACCGCCGCCGGAGGTGTCGGAGGCGGTCAGCGCGCCGCCCATCGCCTCGGTGAAGCCACGGGCGATCGCCAGGCCGAGGCCCAGCCCGCCGGTGGTGGTGCGGTCGCCGAGCCGCTGGAACGGCGCGAACACGCGATCGCGGTCGGCGGCCGGGATGCCCGGCCCGTGATCGATCACCCGCAGTGCGACCGTGTCGGCCGTCGCGTCGGCGGTGACGAGGATCGGCGTACCGGGTGGGCAGTGGAGCACGGCGTTGGCGACGAGGTTCGCCACGACCCGCTCGAGCAGCCCGGGGTCGGCGTACGCCAGCGGCAGGTCGTCCGCGACGTCGACGGTGACCGCGGCGAGCGGCCCCGGCTGGTGCAGCAGGGCAGACGCGACGACCTCGTCGACGGCGGTCGGCCGGGCGTCGACGCTGAGCGCGCCCGCTTGGAGCCGGCTCATCGCGAGGAGGTTCTCGACGAGGTCGGCCATCCGGTCGGCGGACTCCTCGATGGTCTCCAGCAGCTCGGCCTGCTCCCGGGGTCCGAGGTCCAAGTCGGGGTCGCGCAGGCTCGACACGCCAGCCTTGATCCCGGCCAGCGGCGTACGCAGATCGTGGCCGACCGCCGCGAGCAGGGCCGACCGCAGCCGGTCGATCTCGGCTAGTTCCCGGGCCTGGGCGGCCTCGGCGGCCAGGCGCTCGGCCTGCAGCACCCGGGCCGACGCGGCGGCGATGCGGCCGAGGAACCGGGGATCCGGAGCGAAGATCTCGGGGCCCTCGACGACCAGCTTCAGCCCGGTTCCGGCGGGCACGGTGAGCACCGGCCGACCGGTCAGGCTCCGGCCCGACTGCGCCACGACGTGCTCGACGCCGGACGGATCGGTCTCGACGAGGGCAGCCGTGTCCATGTGCAGCGTCTGGCGTACCCGGGTCAGCAGAGAATCCGTGGACCCGGCGGCGACCGGCTCCGCGCTGATCCGCGCGAGCAGGGCGGCCTCGACCCCGGTACGCGCGGCGGCCGCGCGTTGCCGCGCGGCCAGATCCATCGCGACGCTGACGGTGATGGCGACCGCGACCGAC
>JABFYB010000571.1 GCA_013361475.1 Hamadaea sp. | reverse complement strand
TGGTCGTGATCGACTGCGTGCCGCTCCTCAGCGTCGGGGTCTTGCCGCATCCGGCGGTCGGCGCGGCGGCCATGACGGGTGCGGCGGAGGTCTGCGTGCCGAGGTCGTCGCTCAGTGCCGCGTGAGCCGTGGCCAGGACGAGCAGCGTCGCTGCCGCGATCGCCCCGAAGATGGACGTGCGCCTGACCATTACGCGCCTCCGGCTGTGGTGGGGATGTCCAAGGACGCGGATGGGGGAACCATGTACTCCTCCTGTGTCGAGAGCCGCGATCAGCGGCACGATCTACTTCGATCCGGCGACGGCATGAGAATGCCGCGCCATGAGCGGGATCCCGAGCCCGGGGCGCGCCCTGTTAGCGTTAACATCCAGAAGCGCCGCCGTCGTACGTCATTCAGGAGCTGGACCTGACGAGAACGCTACGGTTGATCACAAGGCCGGAGACGTGCGCCATGGAGTGTGCGTGGGATGAACCGGGGGCCGCGTGCACGGAAGCACATACGACGGGCGGACCGTCTGTCAACGGTTCGCCCGGCACGCGCATCCGTCAGACGCGTCCGTCCAGCGCGTTCCACGGCGCTGACCTGCGACGTCCGCGCTCCTCGGCCCGTCCGGATCCATGAAACGTTCACGCGGGACGGCTTCGGCCGGTCAGGGCCGCCCGTCAAGGCGCGGCCCGATCAGTCGGACGCGGAGAAGAGACGCTGCTGGATCTCCCTGCGGTAGTCGTCCAGCGTGTTGTCGATGTGGGCCGCGGCGGCGAGTGCGGCGGCCTCCGGGTCGCCCGCGCGAATGGCCTGGTAGATGGCGTCGTGTTCCTCGACGGCCTTGGCGGCGTGGCCGCCCAGCGAGCCGCGCAGCCCGATGATGTTGGACTGGCTCTGCAGCCGCCTGGCCTCCCGCACGGTGACGAGGAGGAACATGTTGTGCGAGGCCGTGGCGATGGCGGTGTGGAAGGTGTCGTCGCCCTCGTTGAACAGGTCCTCGCGGCCGGTCTCGAAGCCGTGGCGGCACACGCCGGCCGCCTCCTCGATGGCTCTCAGCTCCGCGGGGGTGGCCCGGCGGGCGGCCAGCCGGCTGGTCTCCATCTCCTGCGCCCGGCGGAACTCGAAGAGCATGTAGACGTGGTCCAGGTCGGTGGGGAGGAAGAAGGGCGCCCAGCGCCCGCCGCCGAGCATCCCCTCGTCGTCGGCCACGTACAGGCCGCGGCCCTTCTGGGCGCGCACCCGGCCGAGCGCGGAGAGGATCTTCACGGCTTCGCGTACGACGGTGCGGCTGGTGCCCAGCTGCCGGGCCAGCTCGTTCTCGGTCGGCATGCGGTCGCCCGGACGCAGGCGCAGCCGGACGATCAGCTCCAGCACCTGCTCCGCCGCCACTTCGTAGCCCGGCCGGTATCCGCTCTCACGGGGGGTGTCGGTCACGTGCTCCCTCCTCCCTGCAAGAGTACGACCCACCGGAGAGACCGTTCGCTGTCACGATCAGTACGAAACATCTGAACGCTTCATGAGACCTCGACGGATGTACTCCCTGGTAGAGGGAGCTTTCTGCCCGGACATCGGCAACGCCACGATGTGCGCCGGCCGAAAATAAGTAGGCTTAAGTCTTGACGGGCGCCAGTGATCCGAACGTAATTGGTTACGAGGTCCCGGGGACCGCGCCCCTGGCGGAACCTCCGCAGCCGATCACACGGGCGGGGTGCGAAGGCGCTTCGCGACTCTCCGCATCGTGGCCGGAGCCGCACCACCTCCTACCCCCCGAAGGAACCACCGTGCAACGATCTTCGCCTGTCACGGCGCTGAGGCCGGTCCTGACCGGCATCATCGCCGCGGCGCTGGCCGCGGCGTTCGCCCTCGTCGCCCCGGCCACCCCGGCGCTCGCGGCCACCACCACCCTGTACGCGTCACCCTCCGGCACCGGCACCTCCTGCACCTCCGCTCAGCCCTGCTCCCTGACAGCGGCGCAGGCCGCGGTGCGGACGATGAACGCCGCCATGTCCGGCGACATCGTCGTGGAACTGGCCGACGGGGTGTATCGGCTCTCCGCCCCGCTCCGGCTGACCGCCGCCGATTCCGGGAACAACGGCCACACCGTGAAGTGGCAGGCCGCGGCGGGCGCCCGTCCCGCCATCAGCGGAGCCCGCGCGGTCACCGGATGGTCGC
Source organism: Hamadaea sp. (assembly GCA_013361475.1). Classification (GTDB taxonomy): domain Bacteria; phylum Actinomycetota; class Actinomycetes; order Mycobacteriales; family Micromonosporaceae; genus Hamadaea. The sequence continues at coordinate 1,594 of JABFYB010000571.1, read as the reverse complement.
AGGCCGACTCCGGGAAGAACATCTGGCGCGCCGACGTCGGGACCGGGATCGACAGCCGCCAGCTGTACGTCAACGGCGCCGTCGCCACCCGCGCCCGCACCCAGGTGAACCGGGCCGACTTCACCGCGACCGGCACCGGCCTGCGGTTCGGCAGCAGCGCGCTGAGCTACCTCAACAACCTGGCGAACCAGAACCGGGTCGAGCTGGAGAGCATCGGCTCCTTCACCGACCGGTACGTGACGGTGCAGGGCATCAGCGGCAACTTCATCACGATGCAGCAGCCCGGCTGGAACAACAACACCTTCGGGTACGACACCTTCACCCAGCCGCACCGGTCCGGCCCGCTGTACCTGGCCAACGCGTACGAGTTCCTGGACGCGCCCGGCGAGTGGTACGTCAACCCCGGCACCGGCGTCCTGTACTACATCCCCGCGGCCGGGCAGAACATGAGCACGGTCAGCGTCGAGTTGCCCGTGCTGCAGTCCCTGGTCGACATCGGGGGCACCTACGACTCGCCCGCGCACGACGTCACGTTCAGCGGGATCACGTTCACCGGCACGACCTGGCTCGGGCCCAGCGGCAACCAGGGCTTCGCCGACCAGCAGACCGGTGCGTACATCGCGGGCACCTGGAACTGGCCCGCGGACAGGCCGGCCTCCTGCCAGGAGGGGTGCCAGCAGTTCGAGGCCACGCGGCCGAACTGGTACCAGATGCCCGCGGCCGTACAGGTCTCCGCCGCCAGTGACATCACCTTCACCGACTCGCAGTTCGTCAATCTGGGCCAGACGGCCATCGGGATCGGCAACGACGCCAACGCGCACGCCAGCGGCGTCGGCCTGGGCGCGGCCGACATCACGATCACCCGGTCGGAGATCGCCCGTAACTCGGCCGGCGGCATCGTCGTCGGCGGTGTGCGCGCCGACGCGCACCATCCGAGCGACCAGCGGATGACCAACCGGAACGTCACCATCAGCGACAACCGGCTGCACGACCTCGGCCTGGACTACCGAGGCGTGGTCTCGGTCCTGACCACCTACGTCACCGGCACCGACGTGTCGCACAACGAGGTCTACAACATGCCGTACACGGGCATGTCGATCGGCTACGGCTGGGGCGCCAACGACGCCGGCGGCAGCAACACGTACGCCACCCGCGGCCTGTACAACTACCAGCCGCGCTACACCACTCCCACCACCGCGTCGGGCAACCGGCTCGTCGGGAACTACGTGCACGACGTCATGCAGCAGATGACCGACGGCGGATGCATCTACACGCTGTCGGCCGACCCGAACTCGCTGATCAGCGAGAACTACTGCCTGCGGACCAACGGCTGGTTCGGCGTCTACTTCGACGAGGGATCCCGGTACTACACCGTCACCGGCAACGTGCTCTCCAACACCGGCACCTGGGCCACCGCGAACTACTGGGGTGGCGAGAACATGGGCAACTGGACCCTCACCGGCAACTGGTCGACGAACGGCAGCACCAACGTGACCAACGGCGATCGGGGCAACGTCGTCTCCGGCAACGTCACCGTCACCAACGGCAGCTGGCCGGCGGGCGCGCAGTCGGTGATGTCGGCCGCCGGGCCACG
>JABFYB010000579.1 GCA_013361475.1 Hamadaea sp. | reverse complement strand
TGCGGTAGCTTCAACGTCGTGGTCCACGCCTACATCCTGATTCAGACCGAGGTCGGTCGGGCTCGCGACGTGGCCGCCGAGATCGAGGAGATCCCGGGTGTGGTCCGCGTCGACGCGGTCACCGGTCCGTACGACGTCGTCGTGCTCACCGAAAGCCCCAACGTCGACGAACTCGGCCGGTTGATTATCAGTAAAGTGCAGGCCGTGCCCGGCATCACCCGTACCCTGACCTGCTCGGTGGTCAAGCTTTGAGCCCACGCCTCCTCGCGGCTCTCGTCGCCGTGCCGGTCGCCGTGCTGACCGGTGTCCTGGTCTTCGCCATGGGCATGCCCGGCGACACTTCCGAACAGCCCAACGCGACGGCGACCGGTCCGGTGACCGTCGAAGCCCGCCCGCTGGATGAACGAGCCACGGTCGTCTGCCGCGCGCTCGTCGCCAAACTGCCCGATCGCGTACGCGACTCCGCCCGTCGCGCGGTCACCGCCGGACCGGAGCAGAACGCGGCGTACGGCGAACCCGCGCTCGTGGTGTCCTGCGGCGTCCCGGCCCCGACCTTCCCGAGCACCGACGACGTCTGGCTGCTCAACGGCGTCTGCTGGCACGCCACCGAAGCCGCCGGCTCGACCGTCTGGCAGACGGTGGATCGGGAGATCCCGGTGCAGGTCAGTGTCCCCGGAGCCAAGGACGGCTCGTCGCAGTGGGTGATCGGGTTGACCTCGGCCATCGGCTCCACCGTACCGAGTGCGAAGACCGCACCGAGCGGGTGCACCACCGCGGCCGTGCCCACCGCGTCCATCTCGGCCGCCGCCCGCTGAGGCCCCTCCGGATCCGGCCGGCCTTCGACGCCGGCTGGTTTTCGCGCTGCGGGGATGATCACGCCGTGAGCAGCGGGTAGGGTCAGCGGCGTGAGTGAGACGCCCCGGAAGACCCGGGTCGCCGTGATCTTCGGCGGCCGCAGCACCGAGCACGCGATCTCCGCCGTCAGCGCGGGCAGCATCCTCGCCGCCTTGGATCCGGCGGAGTACGAGGTGGTGCCGATCGGCATCACTCGCGAAGGGCGCTGGGTCCTCACCTCGGGCGACCCGTCGCAGCTGTCCATCGGCGCCGGCGACGGCCGCGCCCGGCTGCCGGAGATCACCGCCGAGTCCGGCGAGCAGATCATCCTGCCCGGCGACCCGACCGGCTCCGACCTCGTTCTCGCCGCCCCGGCCGCACTGACCACTCTGGAGCCCAGTCACGGCTCGACCGCGCTGGCCGACATCGACGTGGTCTTCCCGGCGCTGCACGGGGCGTACGGGGAGGACGGCACCATCCAGGGCCTGCTGGAGATGGCCGGGATTCCTTACGTGGGCGCGAACGTCTTCGCGTCGGCGGCCGCCATGGACAAAGAGTTCACGAAGAAGCTCGCCACGGTCGAGGGCATCCCGGTCGGCCCGTACGCCGTCCTCCGCGCCGGTCAGTCGCTGGCCGAGGAAGACAAGGAGCGGCTGGGGCTGCCCGTCTTCGTCAAGCCGTCCCGGGCCGGATCCAGCTTCGGCATCACCCGGGTCAACGACTGGGCCGACCTGGACGCCGCGATCGCCACCGCACGCGCCATCGACCCCAAGGTCCTCGTCGAGGCCGCCATCTTCGGCCGCGAGGTCGAGTGCGGCGTACTGGAGGGCGAGTTCGACGGGGCACCGGAGGCGTCGGCGCTGGCCGAAGTCCACGTCAGCCAAGATCACGTCTTCTACGACTTCGAGGCGAAGTACCTCGAAGACGCGACGACCTTCGACATCCCCGCCGACCTGCCGCCGCACGTGGCGGCGCGGATCCAGGAGCTGGCGAAGCGGACGTTCACCGCGCTCGACTGCGCCGGGCTCGCCCGGGTCGACTTCTTCGTCAGCACCGACGGCGAGGTCTACCTCAACGAGATCAACACCATGCCCGGGTTCACGCCGACCAGCATGTTCCCCCGGATGTGGGCGGCCAGCGGGGTCGACTACCCGAAACTGGTCACCCGGCTGGTGCGTACCGCCCTGCGCCGGGGAACCGGCCTGCACTAGCGGCTCGGGCTTGTGGCTCGGGCTGGTGGCTCATGGCCGCCTCGTGGCTCGAGTTCGGGCTCGAGTTCGGGCTCGAGTTCGGGCTCGGGCTGGGGGCGGGCTCGGGCTCGGGCTGATGGCGGGCTCGTGCCGCGAGCTGGTGGCTCGGGCTGGTGGCGGCTCGTGGCGCGGGCTGGTGGCTCGGGCTGGGGGCGGGCTCGTGGCGCGGGTCGGCAAGATCAAGTGCCTGTCGCGTGCGCTTCGGGCCTGATTTCGTTGATCAAGTGCCGGCCGTGTGCACGCAGGAGGCATTTCCGCGCAGATCAGCGGCACATGATCATGGATAGCGACCGAAAATCGCAGACCACGGGCACGCAATCTACCCGGCGAACCACTGTGTGCTGAGCGACTCGTCGATCATCGTCTTCGGGAATCGATCAGGGGCTGGTGGACACGACACGCCGGTCGATCACGACCGTTAGTTCATGATCGCGCGGAAAGAGCGCGAGGAGCGCGCGGAAAGAGACCGCGAGGAGCGCGAGGAGCGCGAGGAGGAGCCGGAAGGCGCTACGCCGGGGGCAGGGCCGCGGTGAAGTCCGCCAGCAGGTCGTCGGTGTCTTCGATGCCGCAGGACAGGCGGACGAAGCCTGGCGCTGTCCGGTCGCCCCATTGTTCGCGCCGGTCGGCTGTCGTGTGCAGTCCGCCGAAGCTGGTCGCGGCCACGACGAGCTGTGAGGCTCGCAGGAAGTCTGCGACGGCGGCTGCTGTGGGCAGCGTGAAGCCGATGATGCCCGGTATCCGGCGCATCTGCCGCGCGGCGATTTCAAACGACGGGTCGCTCGGCAGTCCGGGCCAGCGGATGTTCGACACGGAGGGATGCGAGCCCAGGAACGTGGCCAGCGCGGCGGCGTTGAGCGTCTGCTGCCGCAACCGGAGGTCGAGTGTGGACATCGAACGGCGGGCCAGCCAGGCGTCGAACGGGCTCGGGATCGCGCCGGCGAGCGTACGCCAGGAGGCCATGGCGGCGTGCAGCGATTCGGAGCGCGTCGAGACGTAGCCGAGGAGCAGGTCGGAGTGCCCGCTGAGGGCTTTGGTCCCGGAGGCCACCGAGATGTCCGCGCCGAGGTCCAAGGGGCGCTGCCCCAACGGCGTGGCGGCTGTGTTGTCCACCGCGACCAAAGCGCCCGCCGCGTGGGCCGCCGAGGAGACAGCAGCGATGTCGACGACGTCCAGGGACGGGTTCGCCGGCGATTCCAGCAGCACGAGGCGTACGCCGTCGAAGGACGGGTAGGGCCCGGCCGTCGGCGCCTCGACCACTCGGACGTCCAGCCCGGCGAGGAACGACGACGCGAAGGTACGCACGTTGTAGTAGCCGTCGCTGGGCAGCATCACGGTGTCGCCGGGCCGCAGGACCGTCATGAGCACGGCTGAGACGGCGGCCTGGCCACTGGCGAAGGCGAGGGTGTCCCCACCCTCCAGGTCGGCGATCGCGGCCTCCAGTACGCGCCTGGTCGGGTTGTCGCCCCGCCCGTATCCGTCGAGGCCGGGCTGGTAGCCGTCCGGGGGCAGGGCGTACGGCGCGGCGAATACCGGTCCTGGCTGCAACGGGTCGCCGGGCGACAACGGCGGTATGCCGGCGTGGACGCAGCGGGTGGAGTCGCCGAGTGTGCTCATGGCGCGAGACTAGCGCTCGGCAAGCCCGGCCTGGACCGGCGCGAAGGGTGATCTTGAAC
>JABFYB010000283.1 GCA_013361475.1 Hamadaea sp. | reverse complement strand
GATCATGAGCGCGCTCACCCCGCTGCGCCACGCCCCCTTCCGGTATCTGTTGCTCGGTCGCACCACCAGCATGCTGGGCAACTCGATCGCCCCCATGGCGTTGGCCTTCGCCGTCCTCGACCTCACCGGGTCGGTCCGTGACCTCGGTTTCGTGGTCGCCGCCCGATCCCTGACGAACGTCGTCTTCATCCTGTTCGGCGGCGTCGTGGCCGATCGCCTGCCCCGGCGGCTGGTGATGATCGGGTCGAACACGCTGGCCGCCCTGACCCAGTGCGTGGTCGCGGTCCTGCTGTTCACCCATTCGGCGACGTTCGGCCTGCTGATGGCGCTCGCCGCGATGAACGGTCTGGTCGCGGCGTTCTCCTTCCCGGCGATGTCGGCGATCGCCGGTCAGGTGGTCCCGGACGAGATCCGGCAGCAGTCCAACGCCTTGATCCGGCTGTCGGTCAACGTCGTCGGCATCGGCGGCGCGGCCGTCGGCGGTCTGCTGGTCGCGGCGTTCGGCTCGGGGTGGAGCATCGCCATCGACGCGGCGTCGTTCGGGCTGGCCGGGGTGTTCTTCGCCTTCATCCGGGTGCCGTCGGTACGCGCCGCCTCGACCGCGGCGCGGGCCTCCACACTGCACGAGTTGCGGGTCGGCTGGCGCGAGTTCATCGCCCGGCCCTGGCTGTGGGCGGTGGTCGCCGGCTTCTGCGTCCTCAACATGATGCTGTCCGCCGCGCTCTCGGTGCTCGGCCCGTCCGTCGCGGACGAGACCTTCGGGCGGACGGCGTGGGGGCTGGTCGTCGCGGCCGAACTCGCCGGATTGGCCCTCGGCGGCCTGATCGCGCTGCGCCTCAAAGTACGCCGATTCCTGCTGATCGGCGTGATCGCGATGGCGCCGGTCACCCCAGTGCTGCTCGCACTCGGCCTCGCCCCGTACGCCCCCCTGCTCATCGGGTTGAACCTGCTGGCCGGGATCGGCATCGAGATCTTCGGGGTGTCCTGGGAGACGAGCATGCAACGGCATGTCCCGGCCGACCTGCTGGCCCGGGTGTATTCGTGGGACATGCTCGGCTCGATCGTGGCCGTGCCGATCGGGCAGGCGATCGCGGGGCCGGTCGCGGCCGCCGTCGGCACCTCGACCGCACTGGTCGGCGCCGGGCTGCTGAGCCTGCTCGCCGTGCTCGGGATGGTGCTCGTGCCGGCCGTACGCAACCTGGACAACACCCCGGTCGCCGACCCGGCGCCGGTCGAGGCGGACGCCCAGGTGGCCGCTCCACTGTGACGGTACGCAGGTATCCCACCCGGCGATGCCTGCGTAACGCCACACCCACGCCCGGAACCCGCCCTGCCAGGCGGCCACGGCCGCCCGGCAGGGGAGTAAGGCGCCCGGAAGTCGGCACGTGAGGACCGCGACTTTTACATCGCACGCCTTCCCCTTTATGGGTAGACCATGGTTGGCTACGCCCAACACGTCCTGACCCTGGGCGAACAGCCAACGACGTCTGACCGACAGGAGGACCCATCCGTGGGCGAAAAGGTGAGCTTCGGTGCGGGCAGCGAGGGGTACTTGGCGCTGCCGGCGGCCGGTGACGGACCGGCGGTGTTGGTCATCCAGGAGTGGTGGGGACTGGTCTCGCACATCACCGGGCTGGCCGATCGGTTCGCCGAGGCCGGCTTCGTCGCGCTCGCCCCGGACTTCTACCACGGTGAGAACACGACCGAGCCGGATGAGGCTCGTCGTCTCCTGATGGAGTTGGCGTTGCCGCAGGCGGCGGCCGACATCGCCGGGGCGGCGGCGTACTTGCGTGAACTTCCGCAGGTCACGGGCAAGGTGGGCGTCGTCGGGTTCTGTGCCGGTGGCAGCCTGGCGCTGTGGTCGGCCACCGTCGCGCCCGAGCAGATCGCCGCGGTGACGGCGTTCTACCCCGGTGGCTACACCGAGAAGCTCGCCCCGCAGTGGTCGGCGTACGCCGGTAAGCCGGTGCTCGTCCACTGCGCGGAGGAGGACGGCACGTCGACCGCGCCGCACATCCAGGCGGCGGTCAAGGGAATCGAGGCGGCGGGCGGCACGGCGACGGTCTACGACTACCCCGGCACCGATCACGCCTTCTTCAACGACGACCGGCCGGAGCACTACCATCGCGAGGCCGCGACCCTGTCCTGGGCTCGAACGCTGGACTTCTTCCGCAGCACCCTGTAGGACAAGCGCACAGACTTGCGGCCCCCGAGACTCCTTCCCCGGGGGCCGCTTTACGTCCGCGGGTCGCTTTACCCCGCGGGTGCGGCTTCGCGTGCATGGGCGGCTTTCCGTGCGTGGGTCACCTTGCCTGCGGGTGCGGCTTCGCGTGCCTGGACGGCTTTACGTGCGTGGGGGCAAACGACGGCTTTACGTGCGTGGGGGCAAACGCGGCCAACCCGGACCGCTAGGCTGTGCCGGTGACCGCTGCCGACCTTGCCGCACTGGACGAGGAGGTCACCTACTGCCGGGCTTGTCCGCGGCTCGTCGAGTGGCGGGAGAAGGTGGCGCGGGAGAAGCGTGCCGCGTTCCGGGACCAGACCTACTGGGGCCGCCCGGTGCCCGGCTTCGGGCCGAGCGACGCTCGCATCCTGGTCCTGGGGCTTGCTCCGGCCGCGCACGGCGCGAACCGTACGGGGCGCATCTTCACCGGCGACCGCAGCGGTGAGGTGCTCTATGCCGCGCTCTACCGGGCCGGGCTCGCCACCAAGCCGGTCAGCCTGAGCGCCGACGACGATCTGCGGCTCATCGGGACCCGGATCACCGCGCCGGTGAAGTGCGCGCCGCCCGCGAACAAGCCCGAGATCTCCGAGCGCGACAACTGCGCGCACTGGCTCCATCGCGAGATTCGCGATCTACCGGATCTCCGGGTCGTGGTCACGCTCGGCGCGTTCGGCTGGGCGGCGTGGTGGCAGGCGCAGGAGCCGGTCTACGGCGTCCGGCCGCCGTCGCCGCGTCCGCGGTTCGGCCACGGAGCCGTCCATCGCACGCCCGGACAGCCGGTCGTCCTCGGTTGCTACCACGTGTCGCAGCAGAACACCTTTACCGGACGTCTCACACCCGCCATGCTGGACGACGTGTTCCGGCACGCACGGTCGCTCGCCGGAGAGGAGTCGCGGGGGTGAACGTGCTGCGCCGCTTCTGGCCGCTGTCGGCGGTGGTGGGCCTGCTGGTGATCGCGGGCTTCGCCGCGGCCACCGGTTCGCTGCCGCTCCGCCCGGCGCCGCTGAACGCGGATTCGGTCAACGAGCCGCCGCCGACCTGGGACCCCCATCTGGCCTCCCGAGAGCCACCTCGCACGCCCGGCGCCGCCGCGGAACGGATCGAGGTCTCCCCGGCGCTGATCCTCGCGATGCAGGTCCTCTGCCTGCTCGTGGTGGTCGCGGTGGTCGGGCTGCTCGTGGTGCTGCTGGTCCGCGGGGTGGCGCAGCGCCGCGTCGCCTTCGACGCCCCAGGGGTACGCCCAACGCAGCGACAGACGACCGAGGAGTTGCTGGCCGCAGTCGACCAAGGCCTGGTGGAGCTGGACGACGACGGCGATCCCCGGCGGGCGGTCATCGTCTGCTGGGTGCGCCTGGAACGGGCGGCCGAGGCGGCGGGCGTACCGCGTAAGCCGGGCGACACCTCGACCGATCTGGTCGTGCGGCTGCTCGACGCGCGGGCGATCAACCGGACCGTGCTGAACGACTTCGCCGCCGTCTATCGGGAGGCGCGCTACTCGCCGCACCCGGTCACGGCGGCCACCCGGGACGACGCGCG
>JABFYB010000427.1 GCA_013361475.1 Hamadaea sp. | reverse complement strand
TAGAGGCGGCGGTTGGCCAGGCTCGGCAGCTCCAGCCGGATGGCGGCCAGCCGGTCGAGGTCGAGGTCGGCGAAGGTCACTCCGACGACGTCGGGCGCCTGGGCGACCACGGTTCCCCAGGGGTCGACCACCATGCTGCGCCCGTAGCAGGTGCGCCCGGGTTCGTGGTCACCGATCTGCCCGGCGGCCACGACGTAGCACTGGTTCTCGATCGCGCGCGCCCGCAGCAGCACCTCCCAGTGGTCCCGGCCGGTGTGCGCCATGAACGCCGCCGGGACCAGGAGCACCTGGGCCTCGCCTTCGGCGGCCAGCCGCCGGTACAGCTCCGGAAAGCGCAGGTCGTAGCAGATCGACAGGCCGACGCGGACGCCCTCGACGGGGACGACGACGGTCTGGCCGCCCGGCGCCACCGACGCGGATTCCTGATAGGACACCCGGCCGGGGATCTCGACGTCGTAGAGGTGGATCTTCCGGTATGCCGCCGCGAGCGCGCCGGATCGGTCGAACAACAGCGACGTGTTGTAGGTGTGCTGCAGGTCCGGGCCGATCTCGTGGAACGACCCGGCGAGCACCCACAGGTTCAGGCGCTGAGCGAGGTCGGCGAAGTGCTGGGCGTACTCCCCGTCGGCCGGTTCCGGCTGCGGCAGCCCGGCGGCCGGGCCCAGGTAGTCGGTGTACTCGGGCAGCACGGCCAGGTCGGCCCCGCCGGCGGCCGCCTGTTCGAGCAGTTCGGCGGCGATCTTCAGGTTCGCCGCGCGGTCGGCGCGGGCGTTGAGCTGACAGACGGCTACGCGCATCGGTACCTCACCTAGGACGGCTGGAAGCCCGTGAGACGCTGGACAGCCGATGTCAGCACCTCGGGACGCTTGCAGAAGGCGAACCGGACCAGGCCCTGCCCGCTCGCCGGATCGTCGTAGAACACCTGCGTCGGGATCGCCACCACGCCACCGCGCTCGGCGAGGTCCCGGCAGAGGGCGGCGCCGTCGGCGTACCCCCAGGACGCGGCGTCGGCCTGGAGGAAGTAGGTCCCCTGGGCCGGATAGGTGCGTACTCCGGCGGCGGTCAAGCCCGCCTGCAGCAGGTCGCGGCGTTCCTGGAGGCTCTTGGCCAGCTCGGCGACCCAGTCCAGCTCGTGCGTCAGCGCGTGCGCGACGGCCGCCTGGAACGGCGTACCGCTGGCGAAGGTCATGAACTGCTTCGCCTTGCGTACCGCGCCCACCAGCTCAGCCGGCCCCAGCGCCCAGCCGATCTTCCAGCCGGTGCAGCTGAACGTCTTGCCCGCCGACGAGATCGTCACGGTCCGCTCGCGCATCCCCGGCAGGCTCGCGAGCGGCACGTGCTCCAGGCCGTCGTAGGTCAGGTATTCGTAGACCTCATCGGTCACCGCGATCAGGTCCCGCTCCACGCAAACCTGCGCGATCAGCTCCAGCTCCGCGCGCGTGAACACCTTGCCCGTGGGATTGTGCGGGCTGTTCAAGACGATCATTCTGGTACGCCCAGAGACCGCGCGTCGCAGGTCATCCGGGTCGAAGGCAAACCCGTCTTCGGACGGGCGCAGCGGAACCGCCCGATGTGTCGCCCCGGCCATGGCGACGTTGGCCAGGTAGCTGTCGTAGTAGGGCTCGAAGAGCACCACCTCGTCGCCGGGTTCGCACAGCGCGAGCAGTGTCGCCGCGATCGCCTCGGTCGCACCGGCGGTCATCACGACCTCCGTCGCCGGGTCGTACGCCATCCCGTAGCGGGCCTGCCGAGCCTGGACGATGGCCTCCTTGAGCACGGGCAGCCCGTCGACCGGCGGATACTGGTTGAGCCCGCCCGCGATCGCCTGCTGCGCGGCGGCCAGCATCCCGGCCGGTCCGTCGGTGTCGGGGAACCCCTGCCCGAGGTTGACCGCCCCGGTGCGCTGGGCGAGCGCCGTCATCTCGGAGAAGATGGTCGTCCCGATGCCCCGCAGCGCCGTGCGTACCTGGAAGGTCATTGCTCCAGTATCGGGGCAGACACCGTCAGTCGCAGCAGTGGTAGCGCGCGCCCGGTCGCCGGCGAGACCTGTTCGCCGATGCGGACGGCGCCCATCCGCAGGTAGAACGGCTCCGCCTGGGGGTCGGACTCGATCAGCAGGGACTCGAAGCCCTCGACGGCCGCCGCCGCCGTCGCCTCGTCGAGCAGGACTCGGCCGACGCCGTGGCCGATCGCCCAGGGATCGATGAAGAGCAGATCGATCTCGCCCTCGGGCGGCTCACCGGTCACGGTCACCACCCCGGCGACTCGGCCGTCCAGCTCGGCGACCAGCGTCCGGTGTGCCTCGACCTGGTCCTCGTGCAGCGTGAGGGCGGGCCGGCACTGCGCCAGGAACGCCTCGTCATAACCCCAGTGCGCCTTGGATCGCAGGATCAGCTCGGTCAGGCCGGCCGCCTCGGCGGGACGACCGGGTCGTACGGAGATCGCCATAGGGGGAACGCTACTCGGGGAAGTCGGCGGGCAGCGTCCACAGCGAGCGGGGGAGCACGAGATTGCCGGCCGTGAACACCAGCCGCAGCATCGGCTGGTCGTCGGAGACCGTCAGCGCGATCTTCGGCTTGCGGGCCTGGTTGAGCCCCTTGAGCCCGAACAGCGTCACCGGCCGGTCCGACCGGGCCCGATCGGCCTCCGCCTGCCACACCCGGTACGCATGAGCGAACCGCCAGGGCGCCGAACCCGCCAACTGCTCGTAGAGCCGGGTGACCCAGCGTTCGGCGTACTCGGCTCGGAAGGTGCGCGTCGGGGCTCCGGAGAGCAACCGGGTCACCTGCTCGTCCGCGCCGACGTCGGCGAGCCGCAGGGCCGACGGCACATCCCCGGCGCGCAACGCGGCCAGGATCGGCCGTACGCGGTCGGCCCGGGACACCTGCCAGCGATCCCGGCGGCTGGTGCGGGCGTACGCCCGGCTCCACAGCCACGGGGTGAGATCCCAGCGGTGCTCCTGATTGCCGCCGATGAGGTCCTCGACGGTGACGGTCAGCCCGTCGGCGCTGCGGCGGGCGGTCAGCCAAGGCCCCCGTCGATGGGACGGCGTGTCGCCGATCGGGGTCAGCGCGACCACCGCCGAGCGGTGGAAGCGGCCGTCATGAGCGCGTGGGAAGTTGCCGCTCAGGGCGCTCGCGTCCAGCCGGGCGGCGGCCGGCTCCGCCGCTGCCGGAAGCGGCGTCAGGCGTACCGGTGGAGCTTGCCGGGTCTTGAGTCGATCCGCCGCGGCCCGCTCGCGCCGCTGCTCCGCCTTGGGGTGCGGACCGGGCGGCGTGGTGTGGAAGAGCGACGGCCGCCGCCACCAGAGGATGAGGGCGTCGGCGGCCGCACGGTCGCCGTCGAGCAGCTCGAAGACGACCATCGGCCGCGGGCCGTGCCCGCCTGATCCGTCATCCTCCTCGGTGACCTGGAACTCGAAGACCAGCGTGCCTGTCGTGCTGAGGTCGTAGCCCTCGCGTGGATCGCGACCCCAGCGGCCGTTCCAGTCGCGGTAGTCGTCGGGCACCGGGCGCGCCCGTACGACCGTGAGCGCCGCGTCCCAGGTCCCGTCGGGTGCGGCGCACGTCAGCGCCACCACCGAAGCCTCGCCCGGCCGTTCCAGGCGACCCATCCGCACCGGCACGCCCGCCTCCAGGCACAGGCGGGCCACCGGTGCCAGCAGGGCACGCCGTTGCGCCGCCTGCGCCTCGCTCTCCGTCGGCATGCCGGGCATTGTGCCGTGCCTTGCCCGAGAAAGCGACCGGGCGAGGGTTTAACCTGGC
>JABFYB010000075.1 GCA_013361475.1 Hamadaea sp. | reverse complement strand
CGAGAGCCGGAACAGCAGCGTCATCGGCTCGATGCCGGTGACCCAGCTGGTCGCGGCGATCTCCGGGTGCAGGAACCAGTGGTGGGTCAGCGGCTGCCCGGCCTCGAACGGGAACTGCGGCGGAATGTGGTGCTTCACCTCGCCGATCAGCGACAGGTAGTAGGGCAGGTCGACGTAGGGCGAGGCCGAAGCCGGGTAGGACAGGCCGTGGCCGGCGTAGAACGGGATCGCCGACCAGATCGCCGGATAACAGGCCAGCCCGGTCAGCACCCAGGAGAACCACACCGGCAGCCGGTCGGCCGGACGCATCCGCCAGACCCGGCGCAGCCCCGGCACCAGACCGAACAGCAGGTAGGTCGCGATCGGCCAGGCCAGCACCGCCAGCGGTACGCCGGCCGCCCGCGCCGGCAGGTAGGTCAGCACCTCCAGGGCGTACCCGAGGGTGGTGCCGGCGGCGAGATCCTCGGCGAGGGTGCTGGAGCCCCGGCGCGCCGCCCGCCACCACAGCGCGCCCGGAAGGGTGATCCCCACCAGCAGGTACGCCAGAAACGCGAGCAGGTCGCGAACGGAGACCCCGTTGGACACGACGAAGACCGACAGGCCGGCGAGCGCCAGCGGCGCCGGTGCCCAGGCGGCGAGCCAGGCGGCGGGCGTACGCCGCGTCGGCGGCTGAGTCGGGGCGGTGGTCTGCTCCAGGACGGCCGTCATGCCGCGTTAACGACAAGATCTCCACCCTGGTCGCGGCAGGCCCGGCCGGCGGGGGGTACGCTGGCGGCCACCACTCGGGCCTCTCCGGCACCTCGGAAACTGCCCAGTTCGCGACGCGTGCGGGTCATCCCCGATCGCCACTTCCTCGGGTAACCTCCCGTTCGTAGCCCGCCGAGCCGGGTCAGCGCACCTGTTGACGACCGCCCGGCTTTGTGAAGTTCTCTCTGGGAGCCCAATCGTGGAAGATCCCGTCTTCGCCCGGCACCGCGGCGGAAAAATGGCCGTGGCCAGCACTGTCCCGCTGACGAGCCGGGAGGACCTCTCCCTGGCGTACACGCCGGGGGTAGCCCAGGTGTGCGAGGCGATCGCCGCCGACCCGGCCCTGACCCGGGAGCTGACCTGGGTCGGCCACACCGTCGCGGTGGTGACCGACGGGTCGGCCGTGCTCGGCCTGGGCAACATCGGCCCCCGGGCCGCGATGCCGGTCATGGAGGGCAAGGCCGTCCTGTTCAAGCAGTTCGGCGGGGTGGACGCGGTGCCGGTGTGCCTCGACACCCAGGACACCGAGGAGATCATCGCCGTCGTCAAGGCGCTCGCGCCCTCGTTCGGCGGGATCAACCTGGAGGACATCGCCGCCCCGCGGTGCTTCGAGATCGAGCGCCGGCTGGACGCCGAGCTGCCGATCCCCGTCTTCCACGACGACCAGCACGGCACCGCCATCGTCGTGCTGGCCGCCCTACGCAACGCCGCGCGCCTCCTCGGACGCGACCTCGGCGACCTGCGCGTGGTCGTCTCCGGCGCCGGTGCGGCCGGGATCGCCGTCACGAAGATGCTGATCGCGGGCGGTGTCGACGCCGGCCGGGTGATCGTCTGCGACTCCAAGGGCACCCTGTACGCCGGTCGCCCCGACCTCGCCGCCGGATCGGAGAAGGCGGGGCTGGCCGCGATCACCAACGCGCGCCACGTCGCCAACGGCATCGAGGCCGCCCTGGCCGGAGCGGACGTCCTGATCGGGGTGTCCGGCGGGCAGATCGCCGAGTCGGCCGTCGCCGCGATGGCCCCGAACTCGATGATCTTCGCGCTGGCCAACCCGACGCCGGAGGTGCCGCCCGCCATCGCCGGCAAGTACGCCGCCGTCGTCGCCACCGGGCGCAGCGACTTCCCGAACCAGATCAACAACGTCCTGGCCTTCCCGGGGATCTTCCGGGGCGCCCTGGACGCCGGAGCGCCGCGGATCACCGAGGCCATGAAGCTGGCCGCGGCCGACGCGATCGCCGGGATCGTCGCCGGGGACCTGCGGGCCGACCAGATCGTGCCGAGCGCCCTGGACCCGCGGGTCGCTCCCGCCGTCGCGGCCGCCGTCATCGCCGCGTCCTGACCCGACCATGCAGATCACGGTTATGCATGCTTCCGAGCCTTTGGGAAGCCTGCATAACCGTGATCTGCATCTAAAAGCGACCCGCGCTACCAACGGGTAGGTTGAGACCATGCGCGCGGTGTATGCAGAGGCGATCAGTCCGGAAGACCCGCTGAGCGGGTTGGCCATCGGGGAGCGGCCTGAACCGCAGGCGCACCCGGGCTGGGAGGTCGTCAAGGTCGTCGCCAGCGCCCTCAATCACCACGACATCTGGTCGCTGCGCGGTGTGGGCCTGTCCGAGGCGCAGCTGCCGATGATCCTCGGCTGTGACGCGGTCGCCGAGCGAGAAGACGGGACGCGCGTACTGGTGCACGCGGTGATCCCGGACCCCAAGGACCCACGCGGATTCTCGCTGCTGAGCGAGAAGCACCAGGGCACTCTGGCCGACTACGTGACCGTCCCCGCGGAGAACCTCCTGCCGCTGCCCGACGCAGTGTCCACGCAGGACGCGGTGGCTCTGCCGACGGCGTGGCTCACGGCGTACCGGATGTTGACGACGAAGGGCCGGATCCAGGACGCCGACGCCGTGCTCGTGCAGGGCGCGGGTGGCGGGGTCGCAACCGCTGCCGTCGTCCTCGCCCACGCGATGGGCAAGCGCGTCTACGCCACCAGCCGAGACGCCGCCAAGCGGGAGAAGATCGCCGCTCTCGGCGCGATCGCCGTCGAACCCGGCGCGCGACTGCCCGAGCGGGTCGACGTCGTCATCGAGACGGTCGGCCCGGCCACCTTCGACCACTCGCTCAAGTGCGCCGCGCCCGGCGCCCGCGTCGTCGTCTCCGGCTCCACCTCCGGCCGCAGCGCGGAGATCCTGCTGGCCCGGGTGTTCATGATGGAACTGCAGATCCTCGGCTCCAGCATGGGCACCGCCGACGAACTGCGCGCGCTGATCGACCTGGTCGCCACCAAGGGCGTCCGGCCGGTGATCGACGAGGTCTTCGCCTTCGCCGACGCGCGTCAGGCGTTCGAGAAGCTGGCCACCGGGGACGTGTTCGGCAAGCTCGTGCTCGCCCACTCGTAGCGCTCCAGGATCAGCCGCGCCAGGTCCCACGACGCGCCCAGCGGTTCGGCCACCGCCACCGCGCCCGCGCGTACCGCGCTGTCCGTGACCAGGTCGAAAAGGCGTCCGCAGGCCAAGAAGTAGCTCGCCACGGCCACTCTCCGCGCGCCACGAGCACGCAAGGCCGCGACCGCCTCACCGCCCGAAGGGGTCGCGCCGGCGGCATAAGCGACTTCCACTGGTACGCCTAAAGCAGCGCTCAGGGCATCACCGGTTTGGTCGACGACCACCCGGGCCTCGGCCATGCGAGTGCCGGCCGCCGCCAGGACGAGGCCGTCATACGCGCCGCGCCCGATCGCCGCGTCGAGCCGTTTGCGCAGCCCGGCGAGCAGATGATCGGACGGCCCGCCCAACGGCGGCGCGACGGCGACGTCGAACCCGGCGACCTGGGCCGGCAGGTCGATCCGCCCGTGGTACGCGTTGGTCAGCAGCAACGGCACCACGACGGCACGCTCGTCCAGGGCGGTGAGCACGGTGGCCGGACTGGGTTGGGCGAGTTCCAAGAAGGAGACCCGGACGTCGAGGCCGGGCCGCGCCGCCGCCACGACCCTCGCCAGGGCTCGGGTCGTGGCGTTGGCGCGCGGATCCCG